>CAYOYL010000086.1:0-8626 GCA_964408175.1 uncultured bacterium | reverse complement strand
TCCCTCACATCCGTTCGGGACAAGCCTCGCAATGACAGGCGAAGGAATCAGTTCCCTCACATCCGTTCGGGACAAGCCTCGCAATGACAATACGGGGTTCACTGAACATTTACGTTTTTTTGACAGGCATAAACTATGAATTAGGTAGATATGCCCCGTATTTTTTGAGTATCTTTCTCAACCTGTCGGTATCAACCTTGTGCACATCCCTGGAGCCGGCAGCTGCCATAGAACCGGCGACCCCTGCTGCCTCACCCGTGGTCAGACAGCAGGACATTATGCGGACACTCCCGTTCACTTCTCTATCTGTGGAGATACAGCGTCCTGCTACCAGTACGTTTTTCAGACCTTTGGGCGTAAGAGACCGATATGGGACCCCATAGTTTTCACCCTTACCGAGACCCCTGATTTCCCTGTGAATGTTTTTCTTTATGTTCTCAATAACCTTCCTTTTATCTTTTATTACCAGTGGGGAATGCTTTTTTGAGTGCACGTCTATATTGTATGCATTGCGGCATATCTCGTCAGGAAATTTTCTCCGTGCGAGATAGTCATCTATGGTCAGTATATAGTCACCGATTATCCGACGGGTTTCACGCGTTCCCATCAGAGTCCCTGTTGAAGTTAGAAAACTGCAGGCAAAGGCAGGATGGTATTCGGCAAGGGCTGCCTGATACTGTGCTGCCTGTTTTCTTCCGTATATCAGGGCATCTGAAATACTGTGGGGGTCAGTGTTGTCAACGTTAAAGATGTGTCCTGTATTGAAACCGTATGTACGCGGGCCAATCTGTATATAACAGGAGTGCAGGTCTGATATCAGCGGATACTTTTTTGATTTAACCGCCTTGTAGATGGGGCTTTCAGGGTCATAAAAGTGTACGCTGGGTCCGGCATTGAGCCTGTACTCGTCCACATTGGTGATAATAAAGCACTGGGTTGCCGGCTGAAGGGTCCCATCGACATCCCCTTTTTCAAAGGATGCACCTGCCCATGCTGCAAGGTCTCCATCTCCCGTAGTATCAATGTATATCTTTGCTCTATAAGATGATAGCCCTGACTTGTTGGCAAGGATAATAGTATCCACCTTGTCTTTGCCGGAAAGTTCAAGAGATACCATCTGTGTTTGAAAAAGGATTTTAGCACCAGACTCCGTTACTATCTCATCATATATCCTTTTGAGAAGTTCAGGGTCAATTGCCGGGGCATGCAGAGGGTTTGTTTCCACCCACTTCTTTAGCAGGGGCATACCATTAATCAGGGCAGTTCTGACCCGCTCAGCAATACCTCTGGCAATAATCTTTTCTCCATCAGAATAGCCGCAGAACCATGGAACCAGCCCCAGCGTTCCCATCCCTCCCAGTGCTGCAGTTCTTTCCACCAGAAGCGTTCTTGCTCCCTGGCGGGCTGAAGCAGCAGCCGCAGCACAACCTGCCGGTCCTCCTCCCACTACAATAACATCCCATGAATCGTCAAGAGGAATATACCTTTTTTTCATCAAATACCTTCCTGTGGTAGACATTTTTTCTCTCCTTTTCAATAAGTTGTGTAAATTTTTTTTTGATGATACAATGAGGGCTCTAAAAAATTTCAGTGAGATATTCTAACACAGGAAAAGTATTTCGAGAAATAAGATATCCAGCAGTATGCATAAAAACTTCTCATAGGTATTGGAGAGGTATCTGTTAAAACTGTCAGATATACTATAAAAGGGTTCAGGAGGAGATATGAGACATAAGATTTCCATGCTCGGAGCGGGCTCTCTCGGATTTTCTTATGCTGTAGCGGCCACATTGGTCAAGTCAGAAGTTTTTTCTGATTCGGTCTTCTCTCTTATGGATATAGACAAGACTAAACTTGCCATCTCTGCTGAAAGGGTGAAAAAACTCTTTAAAGAGAAGAGGTCATCCATTACCGTGGAGACCACACTGGACAGAGTACAGTCTCTTGACGGGGCAGATTTTGTTGTGACTGCCTGTGAGCCTCACAGGTATCCTTTCTGGCTCCAGGACATAGAGATACCGGAAAAATATGGCGCATACCAGTTAAAAGGTGAAAATGGAGGACCCGGTGGACAGATTCACGCGATGAGAAACATTACAATGTTTAGCGGCATCTGTAAAGATATCCGCAGGATTTGTCCGGATGCATGGCTTTTAAATTTCACCAATCCGATGAGTTTCTTATGTACCTATTTTGAAAGATATGGAGGCGTTAAATACCTGGGATTCTGTCATCAGGTACATGGAAGTTTCGGTGTAATTGCAGAGGAACTGGGGATGGAGCCGGGTGACCTTGAGGTGATTTCAGGGGGAGTGAACCATTTTAACTGGCTTATGGATATCAGGAAGAAGAACAGCAGCAGGAGTTATATGAATGAATTCCTGCAAAAAGTCAGAAAAAGTATCTACTGGAAAAAGATATATAAAAACATCCCTGAACAAAAGTTCACTCTTGAACTTCTTGACATCTTTGGGACATATCCTGTGGGTTATGACAACCATATACTTGAATACATACCGTTTTTTTACGAAAGAGATGAGTGGGAAAAACTCGGGTTCACACCTCAAAAGTACGGCCTGAAAAGGTTTATCCAAATGAAACTTCAGGAGAGCAAGGGAGTGAGAGGCGAAGTGAAAACAGAAAAACCTCCATTTCCTCAAGACCCCGCCCATCCTTATTATGACGAAAGCCCTGTGAAGGTGGCAGAGGCATTATTGACCAACAGACCGCTGTACTTAGATGCTATCAACATTGTAAACCACGGGAGTATCTCAAACCTTCCCTACGATGCCATAGTGGATATCCCTGCTGTGGTTGTTGGGGGGAAGGCAAGGGGGATTTATGTCGGGGAGTTGCCTGCTGGATGTGCAGAGTTGTGCCGTCGCCAGATAACAATACACGAGATGGTGGTTGAGGCAGCAGTTAAAGCCGACTATAAACTGGCACTGCAGGCTATGTCTCTTGACCCCTACATAAGGAGCGTTACACAGGCGAGGAAGATACTGGATGACTACCTGAAAACATATAAAGGGTATCTTCCCCAGTTTGCTTAATACAGGCAGGTGTGGAGGGAGCAATGAATAAAACTGTTGGTGTAAAGAAGTGGTGGCAGACAGGTTTTTTCGGGATGCACTATGACCTTCATGCGAACAAAAATGATACTGAACTTGGAGCGGGGTTGACCCATAAAAATCTAAAAGAGCAGTTGGAAAAAATCAGGCCTGACTACGTACAGTGTGATTGTAAGGGACATCCTGGATATACAAGTTACCCCACACGCATTGGCTCTCCGTCACCGGGCATAGTCAAGGATGCCCTGAGAATTCACCGGGAGGTTACCAGGGAGATGAACATACCTCTCTCTGTGCATTATTCCGGTGTATGGGATACGAGAGCAGTGGAACTGCATCCTGACTGGTCTGCACTTGACAGCGAGGGCAAGTTTGTTATCCCGCGGCCGGGACGTCCTCCAGGAATTATCTGTCTGCTGAGTCCTTATCTGGAAGAACTGATGATTCCGCAACTGCTGGAGATAATAGACCTTTATGATGTAGACGGATTCTGGATAGATGGTGATAACTGGGCAGTGAGGGACTGTTACTGCGATAGGTGCCGCAAAGAGTTTTACAAACGTACAGGGATTAAAACCCCGCCTGTAGATAAAAAACATCCTGACTGGCCTGTATGGCGGGCGTTTCAGCGTTCTCTCTTTACTGAGTATGTGGATAAGTACACCCGGGCGGTCCACGAACGCAAGCCTGACTGTGCTGTATGTAGCAACTGGATGTACAGTATGCGTCAGCCTGGGCCGGTAACTGTCCCTGTAGACTATCTTTCAGGTGATTTTTCCTCTTCCTTCGGTGCCGAGAGGGCTGAAATGGAAGGCAGATATATTGATGGGCACAGGATGCCCTGGAACCTTATGGCATGGACATTCTGTTCTCCTTCTCCTGATGTCCCCTATCAGACAAAGACAGTCACCCATCTCTGCCAGGAATCCGCGGAGGTTATGTCCTGCGGTGGCGGGGTCTTTCTTTACGGCAAACCCCGGCGTAACGGCTGGTTGACTGACTGGGAGCATGATATCTTTGCCAAAACGGCCTCGTTCTGCCGCCAGCGGCAGATGTTTGTACAGAATACCTCTTCAGTGCCGGAAACGGCAGTTCTGTTAAGCGATGCCCACATCTGGAACCACAACACCGAACCGTTCTGTATGGGAGAAGGATTTTTCAGCATGGAAGGTGCACTGCACGCTTTGATAGAAAACCAGTACCATGTGGATGTGCTTGATGAGACGCGCCTGAAAGAGGGGATTGGCGGTTATTCACTTGTTGTTGTGGGAGAGCAAAATCCCGTTTCTGCTGGTGTGGAAGATTTCCTTGAGTCCTATGTTCAAAATGGAGGTATTGTCCTGATAACAGGAAGCCACTTAGCGGAGAAACACCCCGCTCTTACAGGGGTTGCAAAGGCAGGCGAAATCAGGCAGGAGAACTGGTGTATGGCATCAAGAGGGGAGGCGTTCGTACTTCACGGACCATGGTGTCCGGTTAAGCCTGAAGGCAGTGAGGTCTATACCCGGGTTATGAGCAACCAGCAGATAGACAAGGATGAAACCGAATATCCCGGGGTCACTATCCGTAGGGCAGGAAAGGGTTTTGTGGCGGCAGTACACGGGGATTTTATGCATTCCTACTACCTGTCTCATAATCCCCGCATGCGTCTGTTTATCAAAGACCTGCTTGAAACCATTGGTGTTAAACGGAAGGTTGTGGTGTCAGGACCTCCGAGTCTGGAGGTGACCTTGAGAAGCAGGGGGAACCTGTTTTTTGTCAATCTTGTAAACCGTGCTGTAAGTCCTACCCTTACCCCCAGACTTCACATGGTGGAGGAAGTCACTCCTGCTTACGGGGTACAGGTAAGACTGTGTATGGATAAAAAACCTGTCGCGTCAACCCTTGAGCCCGGGGGCCGTGCGCTGGAATGGTCTTACGAAAACGGCTGGTTTACTACCTCTGTTCCGAGGGTGGATATTCACGATATTGTGGTGGTGGAAAAAGAAGGAAGGGGCACAGGAAAATGTCGGAAAAAAGAAAGGACATAGTAAGGTACTCTTCCTCAGGAGATATCTCTTACACGCAACAGCCTTACTGGCTGAAAAAAAGACTGAGGTGGTTTGAGGAACTTAAGTTTGGGCTTTTTATACACTGGGGGATTTATTCCCAGTGGGACTGTGTGGAATCCTGGCCGCTGGTTGAAGAAGATAGTTGGGCAAGACCTGATAACCTCAGGTGCTGGACAGAAAGAAGAAAGGATTTTGTTAGGTTCACGAGAGACTACCGGGCGTTGAATCAGACCTTCAACCCTGTAAATTTTAGTCCTGAACTCTGGGCTGAATCTGCTGCCGGTGCCGGGATGAAATATGTGAATTTTACGACAAAACACCATGATGGTTTCTGTATGTGGAATACAAAAACCACCGACTACAGGGTTACCCATCCTTCCTGCCCTTTTCACAGCAGCAAAAAAGCAGATATAGTGCGTGAGGTATTTAATGCCTTTCGGGCAAAAGGCTTTGGCATCAGTTGTTACTTCTCCAAGTCTGACTGGCATTCCCCCTACTACTGGAAGCCCGGGGTGCCAGCAAGAACCCGGAACCCCAACTATGATATAAAGAAAGAACCTGATAGGTGGAAGAATTTTGTACGTTACACCCACAGCCAGATTGAGGAACTGATGAGTGGTTATGGCAGTGTGGATGCACTGTGGCTTGATGGCGGTCAGGTGAGACCGCCTGAACAGGACATAAGGATGGCGGAAATTGCTGCTATGGCACGCAGGTACCAGCCAGGACTGATTATGGCAGACCGCACGGTTGGGGGAGAGTTTGAAAACTTCATCACACCTGAACAGTTAATACCTGAGAAACCTTTAAGTGTCCCGTGGGAGTCCTGTTTGACCATGGGAAACAGTTGGAAATATGTACCCAACGACAGATATAAACCAGTCTCTCAACTGATAAGGATGCTTGTGGAGGTTGTATCTAAGGGCGGCAACCTGCTGCTGGGGGCAGGCCCCGATGCTAAGGGCGTATTTCCTGCGGAGGTGTTATCAAGGCTGAAGGATATAGGGAAATGGATGTCTGTAAACGGTGAAGCAATATATTCATCATCTCCCATTTACCCCTACAGAGAAGGGGAAACCTTCTTTACGCAGAAGGGCAGATACGTATATGCAATTGTCTTTTCGGACAGGGGGGTACCTGCGGAGATTGTGCTGAAAGGGTTACATCTTGTGGAGGGTGTCCCTGTCAGAATGCTGGGCTGTAAGGAAGCCCTGAGGTATGAGGGTAAAGGTGGTTATACAAAGGTCAGTTTGCCTGCAGGGGCAGACAGGATTTTACCTGCAGGACCGGTGGTGCTTAAGTTTTTGTGCGAGAACAAAGCGGGGAGATAAGGACTGTGCCTGTTGATAAACGGCATCTTTTGCAGGGAAGGGTAATACCAACGGAAGGTTATAGTGACCAGCCGTATGTCGTACGTACAGATGACGGTGCGTGGCTGTGTTGCGTTACAACAGGACCCGGGCAGGAAGGAGCAGCCGGTCAGCATGTGGTTACGCGGCGCAGTATTGACAGAGGATATAGATGGTCAAAGTCTGTACCTGTGGAGCCAGAAGACAGCCCTGAGAATTCTTATGCGGTAATGCTGAAGGTCCCTGTTCTGTCAGTATCTGAAGGGCGGGATACAACCGGGAAGAATCCAGCCGGACGCATCTACATTTTTTACAACCACAACACAGACAATGTGCGCAAGGTTTTAAGGCATGATGGTAAAGGGAGTTTCAGCCGGGTGGATTCTCTCGGCTACTATGTTTTCCGATACAGCGATGACCACGGCAAAAGTTGGTCAACAAACAGGTATACTGTCCCTGTTCGTGAGTTCGCCTGCGACAGGGAAAATGTATACCGCGGCAGACTGCGTTTTTTCTGGAACGTAGGCAGGCCTTTTATATATGATAAGGTGGTTTATATACCCCTGCACAAGGTTTGCCGGATGGGGGAGGGTTTTTTCTCACAGTCAGAAGGTGTACTGCTTAAGAGTGACAATCTGCTGATTGAAACTGAGCCTGCGAAGGTCCGGTGGGAGACACTGCCTGATGGAGATATTGGCCTGCGTACTCCACCAGGTGGAGGGCCGGTCAGTGAAGAGCAGAGTTGCTGTACTTTGAGTGACGGCTCGTTTTACTGCGTTTATCGTTCAGTTGACGGACATCCGGTGGAGACTTACAGCCGTGACGGCGGACACACGTGGACCACACCCCGTTGGAAGCGTTACCCTGATGGACGGCTGCTGAAAAACCCGAGGGCAGCCAACTTTGTATGGAGGTGTTCCAACGGCAGGTATCTGTACTGGTTTCATAATCACGGCGGGCGTTTTATCAGGGAGGGGAGAAGTAACCCTTATGATGACCGCAATCCTGCATGGCTTTGTGCAGGGGAGGAAACTGAGACACCCGAGGGTAAAGAAATCCGTTGGTCTCAGCCTGAAATTGTGCTCTACGATGATGACCCGTATGTTGGTATAAGTTACCCTGACCTTGTTGAAGAAGACGGAGTTTTTTTTCTCACGGAGACGCAGAAAAACATAGCCCGCGTTCACGAAATTGACCCGCTGCTGGTTGGTGGACTGTGGAGGCAGTTTACAGCGGCAGATGTTACTCGTGATGAACTGTTGGTTGAACTTCCGCAGGGGAATTCCCTTCCGTCAGAAATAGAGGCTCCCCTCCTGCCCGTATTTAACGAGAGAGATTGTGAACGTGCTGACCATGGCACAAAAAATTTACGCAGCGGATTTACCATTGATGTATGGCTCTCTCCTGCCGATTTATCAGCCGGTCAGGTACTGCTTGACGGCCGCACTTCCGCAGGACAGGGATTAGCACTGCTCACAGCGTCGCACGGCACCGTTGAGCTCGTTCTCAACGATGGATGCACCGAAAACCGGTGGGGTTGTGACCCCGGGCTGCTTATACCGGGGCAAAGACATCATCTTGTCTTTATAGTTGATGGGGGACCGAGACTGATAATTGTTATGGTTGACGGTATGCTTAATGACGGTGGGGAGCATCGTCAGTTTGGATGGGGACGTTTCAGTCCAAATCTACGCCATGCAAACGGGGCAGCAACATGGAGCATTTCTCCGCACATAAACTCCTTGAGGGTTTACGGACGGGCACTGCGTACCAGTGAGGTTATTGCTAACTTCCGTGCATCATTACGTACCGGGACCGGTCCCTCCAAAGTCTAATCTCTGCTGCAGAAGTTGAGATATATAGGTAACACCTAAACTAACATAAAATGTAGCGGTGCGATTCATCAACACTTCATTTGTCATTGCGAGCGTCTTTTGCGAAGCAATCTCATATAAATGCCACCGCTGCAAATCCCCCTTTGTTAAAGGGGGAATGAAAAAGGGATTTTCGCCCCGTTTTAGAGAGACAACAAAGTGTTACCTATTACCCAACCTTACTAAAATTCCGACATAAGGAAATGCAGAGGAAAGAAAGCAGTTTCCGTGCTCGAAACAGCCCTTCGGGCTTTGGCTTCAGCACAGGTAAGAACTACGGC
>CAYOYL010000085.1:0-4799 GCA_964408175.1 uncultured bacterium | reverse complement strand
AGCTCCGCAATCTACATGACAGGCTCGGAACAAGCTCCGCAATCTACATGACAGTCTCGGAACAGGCTCCGCAATCTACATGACAGTCTCGGAACAGGCTCCGCAATCTAAATCAGATTGCCACGGCAAAATACGCCTCGCAATGACAGAGAGCGTCAGATTGCCGCGCAAAAATCGCTCGCAATGACAAAAAGCGTCGGATTGCCTCACCTCAATACGACCCCGCAATGACGCGGTTGAGTGAGGACTTACCCTTCTTGATTATGTTTTAAAATCGGGTTATAATTCTGAAAGTATTATTATACCAGAGATTGCCAGATAATCAAAAAAAGGAGGAGGTTATGTTTATATCTATATTTTCCGATGAACTGGGTCTGGATATTCAAGATGCACTTCCCATCATAAGGTCGTGGGGACTTGAATACATTGACCTGCGCGGGCGCACATTCGGGAAACCAACTGAGATGTTATCTCTCGAAGAACTTCATAAACTGAAAGAGGCTATCTCTTCCTTCGGAATGAAGGTAGGGTGTCTGCAGACATCTCTCGCCAAGGTGCATCTCCCGGAGGCGGAAAGACAAAGAGAAGAGGTGAAAAAATTAGAGAATATTGTAAGGGCAGCAGATATCCTTGACTGCAGAATCATCAGGAGTTTTCACTTCTGGCAGCCGCCTGAAGAGATGTCAGGACAACTGGCAGTGAGACCCGATGAACTGCAGAAGGTTCTTGATATCTTTGAACCTCTGGCAGAGATAGCCAGAAGAGAAGATATTGTCCTTGCATTTGAAAACTGCGGGGTTACTACTGACGAGGTCTTTTCATTTCTTGATGCTCTCAATGTTCCGGAATGGGGACTGGCATGGGATGTTTACAACTCATGGGAGGAAGACAGGGAGAAGAGGCAAAAGGATGAAGACAACTACCTCCAGGGTCTTGCCAGACGTTCCAGACTGGTTCATGTAAAGGGACGTGGAGCCGTTGAAGGATATACAGAGTCACTGATACCCTACAACAAGGTGCTGCAGATATGCGATAACGCAGGACTTCAGGGACCGGTAAGTGCAGAAACACACAACCCCAGTAATGGCAAGGTTGACAACGTGGAGATGTCACGTATGGTTATAGACGTAATAAAGAAAGCCTGGCCCTCTGCAGCCCCAGGGGGTTTCACCAAAAACTCAAAAACATCCAAGAAGGTCACGCGCTTATGGCAGGACAACCCCGTAGGTTTTGTCGTGGTGGGACTTGGAATGGGACACAACCGTGCAAAGGAAATCACTGAAACACCGGGGACAAAACTCATAGGTGTCTGCGACAAGATTGAAGAACGGGCTAAACGTACAGGTGAGGCATGCAACGTCCCCTATACCACCGATGTCAGAGAGTGGCTGAACAACAAGGATGTTGAAGCAGTATTCGTGCTGACTGAAACAGGACGTCACGCAGAGGTTGCCCTGCAGGCTCTGGAAGCAGGGAAGCATGTTATGGTCACAAAACCTATGGAGGCCAGCATCAAGGCCTGTGATTCTATGATTAAACTGGCTGAGAAAAAAAACAGACTTCTCGCCGTTGACTTCGGCTTCCGCACAGGCCCAGGACTGAACACTTTAAAAACATCCGTTGCCAGAGGAAAACTCGGAAAACTCCTCAATGGAACCTGCACCTTTAGAACTCTGCGTACAATGGACTATTTCCGCTCCTGCGGCGGATGGCGCGGTACCAAACGTTTTGACGGTGGAGGCGTTTTTTCCAACCAGTCCATCCACCACATTGATGAAATTGCCTTCTCTCTGGGCATCCCTTCAAAGGTAAGGTGTTACATAGACACCCAGAACCATGACATAGAGGCAGAGGACTTCGGTAGTGCCGTGTGGCTTTATGACAGCGGGCTTGTCATCACCTTCACAGCAACAAGCAGTTACCCCCACCCTACATGGGCTGTGCTGAAAGAGATTGTGGGGACGGAGGGGATATTCTTTGAGACAAGCGGCGGCCCATTTGAAGAGACTATGACCCGGTGGTATATCAAAGGCTCATGGAGAAAAGATAACCCTGAAGACTATACAGAGAGCCAATGGCTCAACTCTATGGACAACCTTGCAGCGGCTGTACGTACAGGTGCTCCCCTGCTCTGTTCAGGAAGGGATGGAAGAAAAACGCAGTCCATACTTGACGCTATGTACCGCTCAGCCTACAGGTCTAACAACGGCTGGGTTGAGGTTAAACCTGAACTATAGCGTACAGAATAAGAAAAATCGTGAGGCAGTTTGTTACAGAGGGTAAGTCGCATATGAAAAAGGAGGGATAAAAAAATGGCTCGCACAACTGATAAAAATACAGATGACAATGTGAAGATATACACAATCCTTTTCTCCCCCGGCTGGGGATGGGGCGGTTCAAAACCTCCCCGTTTTCTTCTGGACAATGATGCTCTTCTGGAAAAACTGAAAAGCAGGTGTAAAGGAGTAGACTTTATCAGCAGGGACCTGAGTAAAAAGAATCCGACCTTCAATGACTATATTGAAAGGAACCTGATTATCACCGATAGATTCGGAGCGGCGGTTAAAGAGATAAAGTCAATGGAGAAGGAGATAGACGGCGTGCTTTGCTTCAAGGATGTACGCGGTGACCACAGACTGACTCTGACCGGGTTACCAACAATAGCAGTGAACAATCTCTTTGAATTTAATGCTATTCCCTACGAAACCTATCAGGAAAAAGGCAAGGTGATAACTGCGGATATATGCAGACTGAACGTCGTTTCACCATCTGCCGCTGAGTCTATGTTTGAGGACCTGGTAGAAAAAATCAGGTTAATACAGGTATTGAAAAGGATGAGAGAATCAAGGATACTGATGGTAACAGACGGAAGGCTGCGTTATTATCCCCAGTTAAAAGAAAGCAAGTCCACAGATAAAGAATGGAATGAGACCTATCTTGCCCGGCTGAAGGAAACCTTTGGAGCAACAGGCATAATAACAGGAACAGAAGAGGTATCCAGAGAGATGGCAAAGGTTGAAAAGGAGAAGGCAGAGGGTATCGCCCAGATGTGGATTGACGAATCAAGAGGAATGGGGGATACCAATAAAGCGGATGTGCTGAAAGGTGCCAGACTGTATCTGGCACTTGACAAACTCAAGAGCAGGTACAATGCCACCAGCATACTGACAGATACCTCATCATTTCTGCAGAATACAAAAATCCTGGCCTGTCTGCCGAGTATGGAATTTCACAAACAGGGTTCCATATGTACTGACCAGCCCAATACAGGACCTCTAATTGCACAGATGCTGGGACTCTACTATACAGGCAGGCCAAGTTTCCATGGCGACCTTCTGTTAGATACCTATAACAATACAAGCATAATAGTTCACTGTGGTGCGCCCATCAATCCTCATAGAGATGACAGGGTTCCCTATTCCCTCAGAGATTACCGAATGGGAGCCGACGTACTTGTAGAGTTACCTACAGGAGAACCGGTTACCATATGGAGGGTTAACATTATGGATAAGTTAATACTCCTCCATACAGGTGAGTCTATCCCTATTGATTCTTTATACGGACAGGGGATTAACAGCCTCCACACAATACTGTGTGCGACTAAACTGGTATCTAAGGTTGATGCTGAAAAGATACAAAACCACCTTAATCCTCAGAGATATGGGGTGCACAGAGCGGCAATATATGGCGACTACAGAAAAAGGATTAAGGACTTAGCCAAACTCACTGGCTTTGATGTTCTGGAGGAAGACCGATAGTTTAAAGAAGATTATAACCGCAAGATAAAAAATTTGGAGTAATGCCTTTTAAAATGTATAATACCTCTATTATGAAAACTACATTTTCTCTGGTTTTGAAAAGTAATGAATACGGCAGGATACTGTCTCTCATAAAGGAGGCAGGTTTTGAAGGCGTAGAACCGACATTTCACACTGAGGGGATACCATCCCCGGGTAACTTCCAGAAAGAGGCGGAGTTGCTGAAAAGTGAGGCGGAAAAAGTAGGTCTGGAGATACCATCCATGCGCGGAGGTCCACTCTTCTGGCAGACGTTCGGCTCGGATATTGGAGAAGAGCGAGAAAAGGCTGTAACGCTGGCTAAAGACGCTATGGAGTGTCTTCAGATAATGGGCGGCAGGGTACTCCTCATTGTCCCCGGACGCTGGGAGAAAGGGCAGTCCTACCTCAAACTGTTTGAAAACGCCCAAGATACCGCCAGAAGGATTGCTCCGCTGGCAGAAGAGAAAAAGATAACGGTGGGGCTGGAAAACGTGGAGAACAGATTTCTAATTTCCCCCTATGAGTGGTGCCGTTTTATTGACGAGGTTAACAGCCCTTTTATAAAAATGTACCTTGACCCGGGCAACATCTTTTTTTTAAACCTCGGAGAACCTGAAGACTGGACAAAGGATATTGGCAGAGACAGGATATGCCAGGTACACCTTAAAGACTTTGCAAGGGATGAAAACGGAAAACCTGTTAAAAGACCTTTCCTGAAAGGCGAGGTAAACTGGAAGGGAATAGCGTCCATACTGCGAGAGATAAACTATAATGGATGGTTGGGTGCAGAGGTTGGCCTGCCTGAAACCGGTCGGAAAGAATTCCTGAAGCAGACAAGGCAGGCAATAGAGGAGATACTCTAAATCCCCCTGTTTCCCCCTTTTTCAAAGGGGGGTGCTGGTGCGAATGAGTTTCACCTTGTTCGCCTCCCCCTTTGAGGGGGGAGGCAGACACTCTGTTTCTACGTAGAGTGCGGTGGGGGTGAAGGATAGATACCCCCACCTTACTTCCTCCCCCTCA
>CAYOYL010000084.1:0-7984 GCA_964408175.1 uncultured bacterium | reverse complement strand
CTCCGGGCAAGGTTATTGGTCAGAACGCTTCCGCTCTTCGCCTTGTCTTACTTCTGTGCTTCCACACTCGCACCTCAACTCTTTCCTTTCCTCTCCGTATCATTCTATAATTCTTATGTCGGAATTTCAGAGAGAAGAGACTCAAAATAATCGGGTGTTTATGAAAAATCTCTTCTGTGATAGAATGGAGCACCCGAAATTATGGAGGGATACAGGGGGTAAGAAAAAATGTCTTCTTTAAGAAGAATTGACGGAGAATTTATTAGCGAACCTGCCAGGAAATTGCCCGTCGCGGCGCAGGCTGATGTTGTGGTGCTCGGGGGCGGCCCCGCAGGGATATGTGCGGCTGCCGCGGCTGCAAAACAGGGAGCATCCGTGCTTCTTGTCGAAAAGAACGGATACCTCGGCGGAGTCGCTACCGCAAGCCTTGTCTGCATATGGCATTCACTCTATTCCATCAATAAGAAAGAAAAGATTATCGGGGGCCTCATAGACGACATTTTATATAAACTGGATGCAAGAAAAGCGCTTTATTATGACAGCACAAACGGGAAAAAGGGAAACATCTTTTTTTCTACAGAAGAGGCAAAATTTGTCTTTGATGAAATTGCGATTGAAAACGGTGTCAGACTGCTTTTCCATTCTTATGTGTCAGGAGTGATAAAAGAAAGAGAAGGTTCTATAAAAGCGGTTATCATAGAGAACAAATCAGGCAGGAGTGCTGTAAAAGGGAAGATTTTTGTTGACTGCACGGGCGACGGGGACGTCGGCTGGCATGCAGGGGCGGAATACGAAAAAGGCAACAGGCAGGGAAAGATGCAGCCGCCCGGACTGTGCGTAAGGCTGGGCAATCTACGTTACGGTGCGGAAGGACAGACATCTCTGCCGGCGGCACTGAAGAATAAAAAGATGGATTATAATGGGTTGTTGTATCCGGCATCCGTGTGGGGGGTATGGGATGTACACAGGAGAACCAGCGATATGCTCATTGCAGCCGCGCGGATGGTGAATACCGATTGTACCGATGCATTTCAGTTGTCTCAGGCAGAGGTTGAGGGCCGCAGGCAGATAGGATGGGTTGTCAAAACGCTTAGAAAAGACCTGCCGGGTTTCGAGAACGCTTACATTGTTGATGTTGCTGACGAGGCGGGTCCGAGAGAAACCAGGCGGTTCATCGGGGATTACGTGCTTACCGAGGAAGACCTGCTTACCGGACGCAGTTTCCCGGATGTCATTGCCAGAGGTACCTATCCTGTGGACATCCATAACTCTTCGGGCGGCGGAATAGTCTTTAAGAATCTGGACGGGACAATGCATATCTATGATGAACGGGGAAATGTAAAGGCCGGGATGTGGACACATGACGGAAAGAAAAGCGACGTGCAGTACTATCAGATGCCGTATTCCATGTTGCTGCCACGTAATATGGACAACCTGATGGTGGCCGGCAGGTGTTCATCAATGACCCATGAGGCGATGGGTGCGGTCAGGGTAATGGTCAATTGTATGCAGTTGGGGCAGGCGGCAGGTATAGGTGCCGCAATTGCCGCAGGTAAAGGTATTACCCCGAGAGAGGTACAGGCATCTGATGTTCAGAAAGTACTTATCAGGATGGGAGCGGAGACGGGGATGCAAAGATAAGAATACAAGAAAAGAAATTGCTTCAGGCTAACCAAAAATGTATCTGGAAATAGCATCAAAACTGGCTGGAGAGTTTTAAAACAGTTTGCACAGGTATATCACTCCATCAGATGGCGGAGGGCACGAGACTCTTCCGTAAACTCGTCAAAAGACATCTCCTTTATGAAGGTCACTCCCCTGCTTGCCCTTATGCGTGCAAACTCACTGGCACCGAAGAAGTCCCGCCCCATAACCTTTTTGATGAATCCACTCTGTTCCACCATTATCCTCTGAGCAAGTTCTGAGAATGGTCCGTCATACTCGTAACTGGGGAATGATGCACTTCTCTGTGAAGCAAAACAGATGTCAAACGCACTCTTCATTATGGCAAGTGAGTTCATTGAAACGGGAACGTGGATATTGACATCAGAAGGATGAAACCTGTACCAGATGTTTCTATATCCCCATACCTTTGGCCGTTTACCTGTTGAAGATACATATTTTTTCAGTCCCTCGGTTATCACCTGCAGCACCTTGTAGTGAGTGTCAGGACCTGTCCCTTCAGGGTCAAAGGCAACGGTTACAATGTCAGGTTTTACCTGTTGAAGTATGGAAAGAAAAGGCCTTACGTCCCGTCCCCACTCAATCTGAGGGGTGAATATATCTCCTGTATAAAAACCCAGACGCAGGTGGAAGACATTGTTGCTGCTGAAACCGAGGTGTGCCCACAAAAGTTCCTCCTCCCACTCCCTGAGCATACCCTTTAACCTCTGTATCTCCTGTACGTCTTTTTTGCCGGGATAAGACCTCTGTATCTCACGCTTCAGGGCAGAGGTTTTCTTAAAAACCTTTCGGGATTCATCAGTATCTGCTATCTCAACAACGTTCCTGAAAACCCTCCTCGCCTCTGCCTCTCTTTTGATATCTTCGCTGTCTGCTGCAACCCCGTCAAGGTAGTGGTATATGTCCCTGTTTTTACCAACGACATTTCCCGGCATAAAGTATCCCTTTTCACTGAAAAGTTTTTTCAGTCTCCCTTCCTTGAAGCAGGACTCCATGTTCTCCAGCATAAAAAGGGTATATCCATTGGTTACAGAGGTAAATCCGCTGGTCAGGGTGGCAAAAAAGTGCGAACTGGAAGGTTCCCTGACCAGATGCAGTATATAGGGAAGGTATCCGAGCATAATATCATCATGGTGTGGTGCAGTATGAAGAAAAACAGTATTAGATATATTCTTTATTCCCTTGTATAACCTGTCTTTAAAGTCCCCGCTGATTTTCTCTGTTACCTCTCTTAACGGCAGGTTCTTCTCCCTTTCCAGCAACGCACCGCCGAATACATCACCTCTGACATCCTGTAAGGATATCTCAGCAATCCTCTTATTCCGTTTGTAGGAGATATCAATGAGTATCTTTTCTCTCTCGTATTCAGGTATCTTTTTCATCCCCTGCAGTCTGGCAAGCCTCCTGCCGGTAAGGCCTGATGCCGCACCTGACGTAAGATAAAACCTTGCACCTTCAACCTTATGGAGAACGGTTGCAGGATATAAGATATCAGGGTTGTTTTCAACCGCCTCTTTCATCACACCTGCCTTGCTCTCACCTGCCGCCATAACAATCGCAGTAACCGAAGGGTTCTTAACGATAGTATCCAGCCCGATTGTGATAACCGCCTTGTCCCTTGCAACCTCAATACCACCAAGGTCAACAGCGGAAGCAGCAGCGGTCTCATAGTTTATGTTCAACACCCTTGTGGTAGAGTTGTGGTCAGAACCCCTTATGTTGAAGGCTATATGCCCGTCAGGTCCAATACCGCCCAAGAAAAAACCGATGCCGCCCATTTCCTCTATCCTGTCCTCATACTCCATAGCAAAACTGTCTATGCCGCGGATAGCATCCTGCTGTCTCTGTTCAGTCTCGTTCTTCGGTTTCCTGTAACGAAGCGACAGGTCAACCTTACCGTCTGGAAATACTGATGCAAGTGTCTCACCCTCAGGAACACCCACCGCCCACGCATCCATCAATAGAGACTTTCGTGGGTCCATACCAAACCCCTTTATATAGAACTGCCTGTCATAGTGGATGAAACTGTTTTCTCTCTTGGGGTCTATGGGATAGAACTCGTCCATCTGAACAAAGCAGTACTCCCTCATATCAGGTCTGTGTGAAACGTCAATAGCCCAGGACTGCAGTTCTTTTTTAACGTCACTCTTATTCCAGTTGTTGAGATAATACTGCGTCCACCTTATGAAGTGTTCCGGGGTCTTTCCAGTAGGCAGGGATATCACTCCTTCAAGGTTCATCTGCAGCCACTCAATAAACCGCAGGGAGACCATCTTTCCGAGAGCAGGGAAGTTAGGTACCTCAAGAACCTTTATCTTTTCGTACGGAGTATATATCAGTTTTTTACCAAATCTTTCAACCGCCAACCCCTCAAGTTTTGAAGAACTGTTATATGTTTTCATATCCACTATTTTAACATAAATTCACACATAGCATCCAACCTGCAAAGGTTTTCTATTACAGACCGCGGACCTTTATACCCTTCGGAACATCCGCTTTGAACCTTCCTTCCCGCACCTCAATACCTATATTACCCTGAGATGTCTTTACAGACAGGTCAATACTGTCAAAACCGAGAGGGTTGGGGGTTATCTGTATCTCCTTCCAGTTTGCAGAGAGAGGCTTCAGACCGCCTACAATCTCAACAAGATGTACTATGGGATGTGCACTCCACGCATGACAGAGGGATGTAAAACCCGGCTGAGGGTTCCACGTCTCCCAGCAGGTGGTTGCACCTTCATCCAACATCCTCCCCCACCTTCTCTTTATAAAATCCACAATTATCCTTTCATATCCTCCGACCTTTTTTAGCGCCTGTATGATGTAGTAGTAATAGAAAGGACTGCCCTCAATAATATCCGGGTGTTTGAGAGGTTCAGCCTTCATTGGTGGTATCAGAATCCTGTCTGCCCAGAACCTGTGATAATTTTTGTTCAGGTCCAACAGCACAGCCCAGGTATGTGTATGCTGGCTTATCTTCTTTATCTGCTCCTTCTTTACTGTATCATATCCGTCCCAGAAGACCTTCTCTTTCGCATCCCAGAATACCCTCTTAATCTTTTTCTTAAGGTCAGAGGCAAGGCCAAGATAGAACCTTTCCTTTGCTCTTTTGTTAAGGATAGAAGATATCTCAGACATTGTCCTCAGGGTATTCAGGTACAACAGGTTAAAGAGACAGGAAAACCCCTCTTTATATAAGGGCGCCCAGTCAAGAAAGACCCACCACTCAGGCATCTTGCCCAGAAGGTAGTTTTTCTCAGTATAGTTGCGAAAGAAGTTTACAGCCTTCTCCATCCTCTCATACTGCTGGCTCATAAGTGACCTGTCTTCTGTATACCTGTAGTAGTCCAGGTGTGTGTGTATCCAGGTCATAGTAAAGTCAGGAAGTATACACCCCACCGCAGTTGTGGGAAAGTGTCCATAGGTCAGGCCATTGTATATCTGGGACTCTCCTGCCTGTCTTATCCCCCTTCTGAAGAGCCTCATATCGCCAAATGCATAATAGGTATTCGCTCCCTGGACCCTTGCATCTCCCCACCACTGTGCCTGCTCCCGCCAGGGACAGTCAACGTATGCATCAAAACTACAGCCTATCTGTGTTCTTACGCACATATCCCATATACGGTTTATCCTCTCATCAGATGTCTTAAAGACCGTCTTGTTTTCAAAGGGATATGAGGTCTGCCTGACATACAACCTCTTAATCCTGAGTGGTTTTTTAACCCGCCTGACTGTTAATGCAAGATACCTGAACCCATGTATGGAAAATGTCTCAAATCTCTGTTCACCCTTTCTCAGTATATACCTGTCAGAGACAGCAACCTTACATCCTGCTGCAGGGTCCTGAACGCAAAGATTTTTTCCCTCAAGCAACTCCGCAGTTGTAAGGTCTATCACCTCTCCGCCGTTTCCTTCCACCTCAATACCGAGAAAACCTGCCACCTCCTCTCCAAAGTCAACCACCATTGTGACCCGTTTCCCCGAAGGAAGCGGTTTAACATCTGCAAAGGAGTTATCCGCCCTGAACATATTCTCAGGGTCTTGTATCCTTGAAGGGTCTAAACATCCCATCTTCTTTTCTTTAATATAGAGGGCAGTGAGATTCCTTGTATCCTCCCAGTCTTTTGAAGAGTCACCGTAATGAGAAAAAAGCACCTGCTTAAAGTCCCTCACCTCTTCTTTCATCAGCGGTATCTCCCTCTCTTCAAATCCAAACCAGGGGGCACAACCTGCTTTTCTCCATAAAGGTTTTTTCCATCCATTTTTATCAGGTTTAATATCCGCACCAGGCAACATCCAGTTCTCTTCAACCTGTCGGGCATCATAGTTCTCCTGGTATCCTAACTGGACTGTTCTTCTGAGCATATCCTGTTTGCGACCGACACATCTTTTAACAAGATATCCACTGCTGACTTTCGTTCCAATATCAACATCCCCTGCTGTACCTTCTACGAGCAGCCCTGATGCCCCTGCGTATATTGACTGGAATGTTCCATGCCCATACTGGTGGACAAGAACTGCAATTACATTCTCTCCTGCCTTCAGATATCCTGTTATATCCACAGTATCAAAGGGATAACTCTCAGGATAGCCTCTCGCAGGCCCATAACAAATATAACTGCCATTAACATAGAGTTTATATCTTGAATCTGCGGTGATATTTATTAACACAGGCTTCTCCGGCACAGCGTTAAGGTGAAACTCCTTTCTGGCAAGCATAAAGGTGTTTATGTCTTCATACCCGTAGTGGTCGTACCATATCCAGCCCACATCCTTAAAAAATGCCTTTTTGTTCATACCCCCCCTTTTCAATCCGTATATAATCACATAGACATTTATTTTCTGTTAAAGGTGTTATGCCGGGGCTGTCCCCCTCCTTTTAACGAAGATATCATAATTCCTCTTTTCCCTGCTGTCAATTCCGCACACTATCAATTGCAGGATAAGACTGGATGTGTTAACATAAAAAAATGGAGCAGATGGTTAAAGGTAAAGATACAAAAATCTTCTTCTACTGCAGCAGGGGACCCGGAGGACAGCGTAAGAACAGGAAGAAAACAGCGGTAAAAATAGTACATATTCCCACAGGTATAACAGTCAGAGCCACAGAGCACAGGTTACAGTATCAAAACATACAACTTGCCTTTAAGCGCCTGAAAGAAAAACTTAAGATACAAAGGCAGGTGAAAAAAAGACGCATCCCCACAAGAAAGCCGCATTATGTGAAGAAATCAGAGATGAAGAGAAAGAAGATGCACGGAGAGAAGAAAGAGGCAAGGCGTAAGGTTACGGATTATGACAATGGCAGCAATAACACTTAAAGAGTTTCTTACTGAGGTAAAGGGAGTTCTTGAAGACTCCTTCCCTCTGCACTACAGGGTAACGGCTGAGATTGCACGGCTGAATCTTAATCCCGCTTCAGGGCACTGTTACCCGACACTTGTTGAGAAGGAGGGAGATACTGTTGTTGCCAGAACTGACGGGGTTATCTGGAAGAGCAGATTTGACGATATTAACACAAGGTTTAAAGATGCAACAGGGCAGGGGCTGAAAGAGGGGCTGAAGGTCTTGCTGGTTGTGGAGGTGATGTACCATGAGTTGTACGGCTTTAAACTGGGGATATTAGACATAGACCCTTCCTATACACTGGGAGAGTTTGCCCTGCACAGAAAGAAGATACTGGAACGACTGGAAAAGGAGGGGCTTCTTAATAAAAATAAACAACTTTTGTTTCCCCTTGTACCCCAGAGAATAGCCGTTATATCATCCGCATCAGCCGCAGGCTATGAGGACTTTCTTAACACCCTTGAAAATAATCCCTATGGATACAAGATGTCAGTTACGCTCTTTCCTTCATATATGCAGGGGGAGATGGCAGAAAAGTCCATACTTGAATCTATGCAGAGGTCTCTTGAAAAGAGTCAGAATTATGATGTCCTTGTCATTATAAGGGGTGGAGGGGACCAGGTTGACCTGCACTCTTTTGACAACTATAACATCGGCAGGGCCATAGCCCTGTTCCCTATTCCTGTGTTAACAGGTATAGGGCATACAAGAGACCAGACTGTGACGGAAATAGTTTCTCATAAAGGACTTATCAGTCCCACTGCCGTCGGCGAGTTTATCATAGGCAGGATGAGAAGTTTTGAGGAACGGCTGGACGGGGCAGGCAAACGTCTTGTTTATACGGTTGAAAATGTTCTCTCTGAGCGTGTAAATGCCATAAAAGGGGTATCAGGGCACATAGCACTTGTTACAAAATTTTTTCTTCAGCAGTGCAGAGGACATTTCAGCGAGATTG
>CAYOYL010000083.1:0-23890 GCA_964408175.1 uncultured bacterium | reverse complement strand
AAAAAAATAGAGGTGCTATTGGCTGGAGTTATAATTTTTTTGACTTCTATGTTCACAGATGCACAGCAAAAAGCATATGAACCTGAACCTGCATTGACGATACCCTTTATCGGCAAACCGCCGGTAATTGACGGTATAATAGACCCTGAAGAATGGAAATATGCGGCACGTATCACATTTTTTGAGAACTATCCGGTTTATGTCCCAAGGGTGGTGAGACAGGAACAGCCTGTTTTTTATGTTGGATGGGACAGTGAGTACCTGTATGTTGCGATGGACTCTCTTTACTCCAGCACCAACACAATAGTTGCCTCGGTTTCTATGAACGACAATATGAAGATAATAGGCAATGACTGTCTGGAGATGATGCTCTGTCCCGCAACGACAGACAAACTTGATAACATAGAAGTCCCTACATTTTATTTCGCCCTCAACTCCATAGGCACGATATGGGATGCCAAGTTCTATCCACTCCTTGCTGAGACCCACAACTCATGGAACAGCGACGCGTTGGTAGCCAACACAGTTGACGGCACACACTGGATGTCTGAGATGAAGATACCCTTCAGTTCACTGGGGGTGGCCCCGGAAGACGGCACTGTCTGGAGGATGAACTTTGACCGTACCTACTATCCTTACAACTGGGTTGGGTGGAACGCGCGGGGAGGGTTCAACGATGCCCGCATCGGCGGAAACGTCACATTTTCAAAAAAGAGTGCTGCGGTGCGTCTTGTGTCGCCGGATGCAATAATTGACGGTAACTCCGAATTTACTGTTGAGGTTTCAAACCCCACGGATAATAATAAAACCGTTACACTGAAGATGGACTGTACGGGCTTTCAGAAAGAAGGCGACCCTGCAGTTGCGGTTGATAAAGACAGCAAGGAGGTAACTGTTGGCCCGGGCGAGACGAAAGAGGTAAAGGTAGGCAAGGGAAGAAGACTGCTTCCATTCAACAGGGTAACATTTGAAGCAATTGATGACAAGGGCAGTCATCTTTTCTTCACACAGCGCACCGTTACTCCTTCAGGACCGGGCACGCGGTTTGTCAAGCGTGTTGCACCGAGGATACCTATGGTATATATCTGGCCCAGGTTTTTACCGTCACTTGAGCGGCTTGCGGTTGTTGTGGACTATACCGCATGGGCAAAAAAGATGGGTGCCGTGCAGTCAACCCCGACTGCAAAGATACAGGTTTTTAACAAGGGCAGAGAGGATGGAAAGCCCCTGTTTGAAGGGGAACTGAAAGAATTTGAGAACAACCGCGGGGTGTGGAGACACTCCACAAAGGACCTGCCTGAAGGTGAGTATGTCGTCAAGGTAAAGGTCACTCTAAGAGATGATGTACTTGCGGAGTTTGACGACTGGTTTGAGAAACGCATATTTGACTGGATGGTGAAGAAGAGCGGTGTGGGAGATAAGGTGCCTGTGCCATTTACACCCCTTGAGGCGACATCTTCTTCTGTCAAACCGTGGGGCAGAAGATACGAGATGAACAGGGCAGGGCTGCCTGCACAGTTTGTTTCGCAGGACCGCAAACTTCTGGCAGGTGAGATGGAACTGTCAGCAGAAATAGACGGTAAGAGTGTTCCGGTTTCCACATCAACACCGTTTGCTTTCACAAAGAAGACACCCCGAATGGTCTACGGCACATCAAAACTCAGGGCAGGCGGGCTGGACATCACGCTCAATTCTTCCACTGAATATGATGGGCTGCTCAGGTTTGAGATGACATATAAGCCCGACACAGGAAAGAAGGTTGACATATCGCGTATGCGTCTGAAGGTGCCGATTGACGCAAGATACTTCAGGTTCTATTCAGCCTCAGGAGACAGGCAGGGCACCTCCATTATGGGTGAGGTCATCTCTAAAAAAGAAGGGAGATTTTTTGACAGTTTCAACAATACCCGCGCGGTAACGCTCTCCCCTTCATTTGCCACCCTGCTCTGGCTTGGTGACTACGAGACGTCTTTCTGCTATGCCGCAGACAACGACCGCGGATGGATTCTGCGTGATGACGCACCTGCGGTGGAGGCATACAGGGAAGGTAACAGGATAGTGATATGGCTCAACCTTATTGACAGAAAGACAACACTTGACAGGCCGCGCACGCTTGAGTTTGCATTTCAGGCAGGCCCTGTGAAACCACTCCCTGAAGGGTGGCGTGGAATACAGGACGGCGGTAACCCGGACGACGCACCCACAACCATTATACGCGGAGGACACTCAAACCTGTCAGGGGGCGTATGCTTTATGCATCCGGGTTCTACTCCCGAGACCATAGAGAGGTCAAGAAAGAATGTTGAAAGACTCCTTGAAGGAGGCAATAAATCTGTTGTTGGCTACCACTACTGGGGAACCATACCAAAGGGAGCCGATGCAGTGCGCGTATTCCGCAGTGAGTGGGGGATAGACAAGAGCACATGGGATGCTGCACGCTCTCTAACTGCGGACTGGGCATGGAAGAGCAAGATGTTCGGGGAAAACCGCGACAACTACATCCTTATGCATGTCAATTCAGTTCCCAGTTACGTTGACTATATTATGTATGCCTATGAGCGTGCACTGCAGGAGACTGCCATATCCGGCTTCTACAACGACTGTGGGTATCCCAATCCTGTATACGACGAGGAACTTGGTCTGGGATTTATACGGGAGGATGGACGGAAGGTGCATTCTTCCGGCTTGTGGATATACCGCGACAACTGGCAGCGCGCCGCATACCTGAATTTTCAGTATAACAGACCCAACTATCACTATGATGCACAGCACGTCCATGCACACTATATGCCTGCATATGGATTCATAGGCATCTGGGGTCCGTGTGAACGCGGTTTCTACAATCCCTTTAAGGACAAGGACAACCTCGGATTCTACGGCTCTCTTGAGAGATACGC
Source organism: uncultured bacterium (assembly GCA_964408175.1). GTDB lineage: Bacteria > Ratteibacteria > UBA8468 > B48-G9 > JAFGKM01 > JAFGKM01. The sequence goes on along the minus strand of CAYOYL010000083.1, from coordinate 20,993 downwards.
CGCATATAATCCCGCACGGGCGTTCGGACAGGCAGGTGTGATGATAGGTATGGCATCACCCAAGTGGCAGGCACACTATTTTGCTCAGGACACCAGAAATATGATGATGCTTGCCCTTCTGCACGAACAGGACATTGGAAGTTGGGGACACAGGGATATGAGGGTGGTTGCCGCACTTCGCCACGCAAGAAACAGGTTCAGAACATGGGAGAAGGGCACAGAATTTTATGGCTACTGGAAAAGTGGAGAGATGGTAAAAACGCCGGACAAGGATATAGCCGTAAGTCTGTACACAAAGAATGACGGTGTTCTTTTCATTATCGGCAATACAAGACTTGAAGACGTAAGTGTAAGGATACAGCCTGAATGGAAAAAACTGAAGATACAGCCGGACAGGTCTGTGATATTCAATGCGGAGAGCGGAGAGAAACTTAAGGTTGATTCTAAAGGCACATTTATTATCAACGTCCCTGCGCGCGATGTGCGGATTGTTATAGCAGGGACGCCTTCTTATCTGGTTAAACCGAAAGTTCCGGGCAGGAATATTCCCAGACCAAAAGAGGTTGTATTTGCCGACCCTCTGACCGGGCCCGAACTGGCAGAGGGATGGGAGAAGGTACTGCACGAGGGCAACGCAGGCGTATGGTCCATTGACGGGAAACTTGCTATACAGGGACACCACTACGGGTATGCCTATGCACGCAGGAGTCTAAAGCAGGACAATGTAAGTGTCCAGACCCTTATCATGCGCAAACCGACCGGCAGTCAGGATGAGTCCGGCGGAAGCCTTTTCCTCTTCTGGAAAAACGGTAGTTACGTTCAGGCGGTGCCCGGAGTGAACACAAAAAAATTCCTGTATTTAGTTTCAGGCAAAGGGTTGACAAAGGGTTCCCCCATAAACACCGAAATGCTTCCTGAATGGTACGGGTTTTATCACAACTGGGTCAGGATAGCCCTTGAACCTGACAGGATTATATTCTATTCTTCGTCAGACGGTGAAAAATGGAACAGGGATGCGGAAGTAAAACGTGATGAGCAGTTCAAGGGTGCTCCGCAGTATGCTGCACTGGGCAACGGACAGAGGGGAGAAAGACCTATGCTGCAGAATGTAACGCAGCACTTCAAGGCAGATGGCAGACACCCCGTGACGTTCTACGGGGATTTTGTAATAGGAAAAGACTGACCGCACCCTCCCTGATGGAAAGGGATTAGGTGTGCGGGACAGGGGAGTAAAATGCGTAAACTGCTTTTTTTGTTGGCGGTCACCCTTCTCGCAGGAAAGGGATATCCTGCAGAGGAGGCACTCTTCAGGTTTGTCCACATAACAGACCAGCACTTTGTTGATTCGGGAAGAATAGCGACGGATGAGTGGCAGAAGAGAAGCAAAAGAGGCACCAGGGATTTTCAGAAAGGCCCGGCCAACATAAATAAATTTGTTGACTGGTGTAACGAGAAAAACGTGGATTTTGTGGTTATGACAGGAGATGTACTTGAAAACATGAATTATAAGGAGTCTTTCCCTGAATTTCTCACTCTCTCTGAGAGACTTGAAATGCCGTATTTTGTCGTTCCTGGAAATCATGACTTCAGGATGGAAAAATTACTTGACCCGAAAAGAGGCGGTGTTGACTTCTATTTCACAGCAGGCGGGCTTGTATTTGCGGGGATACAGACCTTCAATGATATGTACACGGGGATGTTTCATTTTGTGCAAAAAGGGTCCCTTGAAAGGGTGTCTTCCCTGTTTGCAGGAAACAAGGGAAATCCTGCAATAATACTTGCGCATTCCTCCATATACGGCGGTGATAAGGTTCCTGTCTGGGCTATACCTGCCAATGCACAACAGGCAAGGGAGGTTTTTGAGAAGAGCGGTAATGTCTTTGCGGTTCTTGCGGGACACATCCATATATACACGGAGAGTGTCAAGAATGGCATCACGTACATAACGGGACCGGGATTCACAGAGAAACCTCTATATCCTTTCATACTGTGGACAGTTTTCCCTGACAGGATTGAAGGTATCTTTTTTGCCGTGGAAAACGATTCGGTACGTGAGATTAACAAAGGTTCTGTCAATATTTATCCTAACAGGAAGGTAGAAGGTCCTCCTGAACCTGTCGTAATTGAAATACCGAAACACCTGCAGCCATCCATGGGAAAAATAAAGCCCGGGGACCTGCAGGCAAGGACCTTACCATCTTCAGATGGGATACTTAAAAAAATTATGGGTAAGGACTGGTCATACTTTCCGGGAACCGAGCCTGTCATATGGGAAGGGGAAACGGTGATTCTGCCGAAGGGCAGTGCAGGCTGGAAATACCTGAAGAAGAGCCCTAAAGAAAAAACAGAACCTGATGCAGGCGGAAAGAAATGGTATGAAGAAGGCTTTGTATGTGAGAACTGGGAAGAAGGTTCTCTACCTGCCTCTGGTAAATACAGAAGAAACAAGACCTCCAAATCGGATGTGAAAACAGTCTTGTCAGGTGAAGGTTATAACTATTACTGGCGTCTAATCTTTAACCTGCCTGAAGGGATGTCTAAACAAAGACCACAAAAAGCGATGCTTCGCATCGCAACTGATAAGTGTGCAGTTGTTTATCTGAATGGTACTGTCATAGATGAGGAGAGGGAATTCCACTGGGCTGACTACTGGAACAGGTACGTGGTCTTCAATGCTTCACTGCTGAAGGAGAAAGATAATACTCTGGCAGTAAAACTGATGAACCCTTACACCAGTTCACACTCATACCTTGACGTAGAGATGGCAGTATTATTAAATACAGGAGAAGAGAAATGAGAAGAGTGATATTTTTTCTGGGATTTTATCTGCTTGTAACGGGAATAATCTATCCATCAGCATTTGAGTTTGTAGAGAAAAAACTTACTGTAAAAAGCAGTAATATGGAACTTGTGATAGAAGGCGGTGCGGTCACATCCCTGAAAAATATAAAGACAGGTGAGTTATTCACCGACAGTAACCAGCAGGGACAGACAGATGAGTTGTTTAAGAGAAGCAAGGACGTGCTGGTCAGCAGTGACTCAGACACAGTCTTCAGGCAGGTATCAACGAATGAAGGAGAGATAACATATAAGAACCTGATTAATGGGGATGTGGAAGACAACTGTATCTATAAAATAAAGACAAATGATAAAACAGGTGAAATCAGCATCCAGATTGTATATCGCCTTTCCGATGCCTCAAAGAAACCTGCCGCCATACCTGTGGTAAACCTTGCGGGCAGTTCTACCATACTGGGCAGGGGGGTTGAACACTTCAGAGACGACCCTCCGAAAACAGACTACAGCGTACGGCTGGCAAACAATCTTTTTGCGCCTCCTGTATGCGTGGTTGAAGGGAAAAAGACATCACTTTTCTTCTATCCGGATACTTTTAACGGCAGGGGTAACGTAACGCTTCAGCACAAGAAGGAGTGTGACAACCTGCTTCTCTCCAGTGAACGAAACTACAAGGAAACCGATAAGAACACAACAACCTCCCTGACGTGGACTATTGGTATTTATCCCGACTGGTTTGCGGCTGCAAAACACTACAGGACTCTCTTCAAAGAGAATACAGGTGCAAGATTCCTGTGGGAGAACAACTGCAAATGGTTCGGGGATATACACTCGGTGCACACAGGGATGCCGCCCGGTGGCCACAATCCCTCAGCGGAAGTTACAGACAACTACTACAAGAATCTTGCTGCAATAACAGACCCTAAAAGGACACTTCTATTCTACTGGAACGGCAACGGCATAGTCCTCTTTGGCGACCACAGGTATATGACCAATCTCGGACGTCCCAAGCCTTATGTTGTTGATGCTCTGAAGAAGTACAACTTCAGGTGGTTTGCATACCACCCTTATGACCTGGTTATTGCTCCCCACAGGATAGAGCAACGACTGAAAGAAGTCGTTGACAAAAAATGGGGACTTCCTGAAGGGTATACATTTCAGCCTGACTATGACGGCAAACCCGAAGATTTTTACAGGTATTTTCGCGATGTTGCCGCAGGGTACTATGGTGACCTTGATACTTCAAAAAATCTGTGGGTCCTGCATCCGGGAAGCAGGAAGGTCAGGGACTATCTTGTAAGGAACTACGGCAACTACTGTAGGTACCACCGTGCAGACGGGGCGTACCTTGACATACTGGGCACTGATTCTTCTCACCACTTTACTGAAGATAAAAAAATAATAGATGGCTCCAACTACAGGGACGGGAAAGCCGCCTTCTTGAGCGAGGCAAACAAGAGGTATCCAGACCTGCCCATAATGAGCGAGTGCCTCGGAGAGTGGGCTGTTCCCTATGTTCCATACACGTGGGAAGGAGCAGGTCATTTCTACCATCCGACGGCTCCACCTATGAATCATCCTCTGAGAACCGCAATATGGGGCAGTTTTACCTGGGCGAGAGACTCCTCTCACTCACCTTACCAGTCTGCACTGGTAGGAGCCCTGCCTGGACTTGACATAAATGATGAGTGGTCCATAGCGCGTGCAAAACTTTTTAACGATGCAGGACTGCACAATGACCTGCCGGATAGGTGGGATGAAGACCTGGTGGCACACTATCGCTCAAGAGAAGGGAAGACATACCAGTACAGGAGGATGCCTTTTGGCGAAGCCTTCGTTGAGTCAGTGAGAGGCAAATACATAACACGACTTGGGGTATTCAAGGGCGTGTATCAAAGCCCGCTTTCTGAACCTGTAAAGATAACCAACTGGCCAGGATACAAGAACAACAGACCCATAGGACTCAACCCTGCGGCATCATACCCCTTTATAATACAAACTCCTCCAGCAGGTGATGCATACACTGTTTCAGGACTGCCTGATAAGGCATTCATTGCAGGTATAAGGCACGGGAAGAAGTGGAGCGTGCTGGAACTCGGCACAGCGGACGGGAAGATTGTTACCGGAGAGTTGACGGTGGTATTCCGCAGGGACTGTCTGAGGATAAGCACCGCAGAAAAGGAGATACCCGGACCATTCAAGGCGGGAGAAGAGAAGAGGTTCAGTATGACTCTACCTGATGGCCTGGTATTCGTCTGGGAAGAACCTGAGTCGGTTGACAGCAGGTTCCGCAGCAACCTCGTCACGGAGACCGGCAGGATTCTATCAACAGGTCTGCAGGATAGGCAGTGGTCATACAACTCCTTCATGGGAACAAGGAACGTTACGTTCAACAACATAACCTATCCGACGATAGATGTAGGTTTTGGCAGGTACAGGGGCTATTCCGAGGGCTGGGTAGAACTTGTAGGGACACAGCCTGTACTGAGGTTTGACCTCGGTTATCCTGTCCCCGAGAAAAGGCGGCTTCCCGAAGTTGAAGCAAGTGTGTTGGTAAACGGCAGGCAGGTATGGAAACAGGACGTTAAAACAGGCAAGGAGTGGCAGCCTCAGGAGGTATCCTTAAAAGGGTTTGCAGGCAGGAAGGTACTTGTGACGCTATCCGCTAAGGTGAAGGGTTGTACGGAGGTCCCTGCAGGACCGGCGCATTCTCCCGTATCATTCGGCAGGGTCCGGATAGACAACAACCCTGATTCGCTAAAGATAAAGACAGGGGAAGGTCTGCCCAAACCGGCAGAGATAATCTTTGCCGAGGACTTTGACGGGGACAAACTTGGCAGTGAATGGAAACAGGAGATATCTCCTGCAAACGGCAGCGCCGGCAAGATAGAGGTCAAAGATGGTATGCTGGCTCTTACATCCAAGCACTACAAGTATCACTATGTGTACAGGGAAATTGCCGGAGAAGGTAATGAAAATATCTCTGTTCAGGCAAGGTTGAGGGTATCCCCTACAGGATGCTCACCCAGTTGGAACCCCGGCATAGGTCTTTACTGGGATAACGGAAAATATATCTTCATCACCGGTGGAGGATACCTGCACAAAGAAAACGGAAGAATAGCATTGAAGGGATTCATAGGGCGTGAGATGCCTCTCAAGGAGGACAGACTGGCAGTGACGGATGAAAACTTCTATGACTTTTGGGTGAAGATAGGACTTTCATCTGACAAGGTACGGCTTTTCTACTCGGTAGACGGAGAGATGTGGAAGACTATCTCCGAGACTGCCAGGCCCAAAGAGATATCCGGTGAGCCGAAGGTTCTAATAGCAGGTTCAGGCACAACGGGAGAGGGAAGATACTTTTCAAATGATGAACGCTGGGACACAGGCATAGGAACAGACTACATACTTGAGATAATCGCAGGAAGAGAATAGAGGAGAAAATTTATGAAAGACGAAGAATTGAGTCCAGAAGAGAAGAGTTTGCAGGCACATCCTCATCCGGACGGTATGTACCCGTCAAGAATCATTTTTTCGCCCGGGGCGGAGTACCACACGCGTTCACGCAGGTGGCAGGGCATCCCCGGGATAGAGATTGCGGACAACGGCAGGCTGTGGGCAACCTGGTACACAGGAGGCGATGGAGAGGGTCCAGGGAACCACGTTGTGCTCGTGACGTGCGGTCCCGGAGAAGAAGAGTGGTCTGAACCTGTACTTGTGGTTGACCCGGGAAAGGGACGTAGGGCTTTTGACCCGTGCCTGTGGCACGACCCTCTCGGAAGACTCTGTTTTTTCTGGGCACAGTGCGGAGACCATTCTTACTATGACGGACGCGCAGGGGTCTGGATGCTCCGTGCAGAATCCTCAACCAGCAGTAGTTCTACTCCACTCTGGATGGGGCACAAGCGTCTCTTCCACGGCATTATGATGAACAAGCCCACGGTTCTTTCCAACGGCGACTGGCTTCTGCCTGTCGCTGTATGGAAGATGGCAGGAGCTCCGGTATGGGAAGACGTCAGTCCCTATTACGGAGCCGGAATTGTTGCCAGTACGGACAGCGGTAAGACCTGGACGTGGCGCGGTGCAGCAACCGACGTGCCGTGCATCAGTTTCCACGAGCATATGGTGGTTGAACGCCGTGACGGTTCGCTGTGGATGTTGATACGTACAGTGTACGGCATCGCCCAGTCCGAATCCCATGATGGCGGACGTACATGGAGCCGTGGAAGGGCAACGGAGATTGACGGGCCTAACTCCCGCTTCTTTATCCGCCGTCTCCGGTCAGGACGTCTTCTTCTGGTTAACCATTACGGCTTCACCGGACGTTCGCACCTGACCGCAATGCTCTCAGAGGATGACGGAAAAACATGGGCAGGAGGCCTTCTTCTTGACGAGAGGAGGGCTGTAAGTTATCCTGACGGTGTGGAGACAAAAGATGGTATTATCCATATAATATATGACTTCAACCGCGGGGGCCGCTGGGCAGAGGGAAGTGACAGGGAGATACTGATGGCGACATTCACGGAGAAAGATGTTCTCGCAGGACGCTGTGTTTCCCCGGAGGCACGTCTACGCCGTATAGTAAATAAAATCCTGCCTTAATAGGCAGAGGGAAAGGAGAAGGAGATGGAAAGAAATAAATGCAGGGAAAGAAACGGTTTTACGCTCATTGAACTTCTTGTGGTTGTTGCCATCATAGCTATACTTGCAGCGATGCTTCTGCCGGCACTCTCTCGTGCAAGGGAGAGGGCAAGACAGGCGGTATGTATGAGCAACCTGAAGCAGATAGGTATATGGTCTGCGATGTACAGCATAGATTATAACGACTATGTACTGCCGCGGGGTTACTGGACTCCTACCAGTTTGAAGAACTGGGTATATATTCTTGTTGAAGGCGGATATGTTCAGAATTTTTATGGTGCCCGCTACGGAAAGATATTATACTGTCCCAATGACAGGCGCAAACCTTCAGGGAGTGACAGGTCTTACAGTACCTACGGTTACCAGACGGGAATTGCTTCTGTTATTGGAATGCGTCCCTCTCCCCTGACATACTTCCCAGGACTCAAAACTGCCCGTATAAGGAGACCCAGTGGGGTCTACTTCATAATGGACAAGTACTACAGACCAGATGCCAATGACACGGCTTCTCCATGGGTAGGAACGCATCTTACGCAGGTTACGGGTAATAATGGCGGTCCTGCCTTCAGGCACAGCAACGGGGTAAACATACTCTTTGTTGATGGGCACGCAGAATGGACAGGACAGGAGAATATGCCTGTATACGACACCGCCTCACTGCCGTGGGGTATTGACTGATATGTCTTGAGAAAGGATACAAAATATTATGGCTGATAAGGAAAATATCTCTTTTACGCTTCTTAAAGGAAAACCCCCGGCTGGATGGAAAGAACTTACGCCCCTGCCTGTCCTATACGGATGTTCCGGGAAGGATTGTGGTTATACTGTAAAACTCTCAGTACAGGCATTAAGTAAAAAATCCGCTGTGGTGCAGACGGTTATTAAAAACACAGGCAGGACAGCCCTGCGTATCTCCCGCATAAGGTGGAGTATTCCCCAGTTTGACGGAAATACCCCTTCCCTTATTTTCCCTGCCGACTATGAACCATTTTATTTCTCTACGGAGAACTACAGGGGTGATTTTATGGTTGTGGGAAGTGCAGTCGGCGACCATTTTATGAGACCCTACCCTAACGAAACCGTAGAGATAGGATGGTCCGAGGACCGTCTTTTTCCGGGGCTTTTCATCGGCAGTCAAAACAAAACTCTCGGGCTCTTCTGCGCCTCCGCGTCACAGGATAAATTTCATACAATATTCCGATTGAGAGGCGGCAACAGTCCAGACACCCGAGGTTTTGAGATAGAGGAATATCCTACAGGCACTGAATATATATCCATTGCACCGGGGGAAGGTCTTGAGGGCGAGAAACTCTTTTTTGCAGTTCTTGACACCAATGACCCGCAGATGGCAACTGCGGGGTATTACAGATACCTGCATTCACGCGGCACCTTTGAGCGTGCAAAGAAACACAATCCTCTCGCAAACCAGCGTATCTGGTGCAGTTGGAACTATAACTTTTTTTCTAATATAACCGAAGAAGACTGTTTCAGGCAGATACCGGTATTAAAAAAATATCTGCCTATGGTGAAATTTCTCCAGTTGGATGATGGCTACCAGGCAGTAATAAAACAAGCAGGAGAACCTTCTCAGAGGATGCAGATTGACTTCCTGTATAAGAATGATATGCCATTTGATAAAACGAAATTTCCCGGAGGCCCTGTCAGGTATGTGGAAAGGTGCAAAGAAGCGGGCTTAAGACCTGCCATCTGGTTCGGGCTGTGGGCAACCACTCAAGGAAAGATGCTCACGGAACATCCTGACTGGATACTGAAGAGTGATTCAGGAAAATCTATATCAGTACACTCAAATGCATACGGGGATATTTCTGTTCTTGACCCATCAGTCCCCGGAGTCAGAAGATATATTGATTATGTCTGCCGCACAACCTTCAAAGAGTGGGGTTTTGAAGGAATAAAACTGGACTTTGCAAGCGTTGCTTTTGAATCAAAGCGTATACGTTTCAGGTATCCCGGTAAAACCGCACTGGAATGGAGGAAATGGCTCGTAGATACATTCAGAAGGTACCTACCTGAAGACGGATTCTTCGGATGGTGCGTCACAGCCGGCACAGGCAACCCACTTCTTGCTCCAGAAGCAGACTACTTCCGCAACGCAGAGGATATAGGAAGGGGCGACTGGAAAAAGGTAAAGAGGGTAGCCCTCTGGTCCGTCAACACAAACATATTGATGCCCGAAAGGCCTGTCTTCCCCAATATTGACTCCATAGGCTGGTCAAAACACTTCAATGAAAGGGAATGGCGGACCTGGTTGACCCTGTGTGCGATTACCGGCTATGCAGTTGAGGTCTCCGGAGACCTCACACTGCTCAATGAAAAACAACTGTGGTTTCTGCAGAGAACACTGGAGATTTCCAATCCGAAACGAAAGTTTATATGCCTTGACCTGCCATATGGAAATATTGATAATCCACCATCTCTATGGCTTGCACAGGAGAAAAATAAAATGCTTCTGGCAGTTTTCAACTGGGGAGAAACCACTCTCAAAGTGTCTTCAAAGCAGCACCTTCTTAAGGATGTACTCGGCGGCAGGAAAAGAGTTGTACTATCTTTTGACGGAAAACCGTTGAACCTCACATCGGCGGTGATTCCACCGCACGGTTCTCTTCTTCTTTGCATAGGAAAAGAGAAGAATTCTTCAGGATAAGGAGAAAATATGGAGAGTATAAGGTATGCAGTAGTAGGACTGAATCACGGGAAAGGACACATAACGACAATACTATCTAACCCGAGACGGAAGGTTGTTGCTCTATGTGACAAAGACAGGGGTATGCTTGAAGACTCAGTAAGGTTGACAAGGGAAAAAAACGCCTCCGTCAATGAGGTAATGCAGTTTCTCTCCATTGATGAACTGCTGAACTGGGGCAGATTTGATGCAATAGTTATAGCAGTGCCTCCGAAGATACATTCCGAACTGGCAGTAAAGGCACTCAACGCAGGCAAGCACGTGCTGCTTGAAAAACCGCTTACCAACACACTGGAAGAATCTGAAGAATTGAGAAAGGTATGTGATAAGACAAAGACCGTCTTCCAGGTTGGATACGAGGTACGCTCCAGCCAACTGGTTAGTAAGACTATTGAGGTTATAAACAGCGGGAAAATCGGGGAGGTGGTATTCGTTTGGTGGAATATGTTTCTTGACTATGCTTCCCATGAAAGACCGCACTGGCAGACAGTAAGAGAACTGGGAGGGGGAAAACTGCAGGACTGCTGTCCCCACTATATTGACATTATGTCAATGTTTGCCGGAGCGAGGTTTTACAGGATAACTGCTTACGGTACCGCAAAAGGGAAAAAAGGGCCAAACCCCAAGGATATGCCCGAAGTCGCTGCGGTCATATTTGAGTATGAAAATGGAGTAAAGGGGAACCTGAATTTAAGTCAGATTACGCCTGCATATCCAAACAGTTTGTTTGGCGTGGCAGGCACGAAAGGCATCATCTACGGGGACCCGTGGCTGCCTGAAGGTGCGGGTTCACTGGACTGCTATACGGAAGGATGCCTTTACAGAGAGAGGATTACCATCAGCGGCACTATGGCAAGCAGGGGACACCTCGGATTTGCGGAACAGCACGATGCATTTATGAACTCCATACTGAAGGGTACAAAGATAGTCTGCACGTTTGACGATGCGTACGAGGTACTACTTATGTCAAAGGCGATAGACCGCTCCGTCTCAACGGGTGAAACCATCTTCCGTTCGGAACTTTTCAAAGAGGTCTTTCGTAAAGAACCTGAGAAAACGAGGAAAAAATGAGTACATACAGAACAGGTAAATACCTTTTGCAGGGAATAATTCTTCTCTTTTCATACCTGTTTTTATCGGGCGTCTGTCTCTCCGATATGTTTATGGCGGAGAATGAAACCGGAAACCTTCTGAAAAACGGCGGGTTTGAAAAGAGCACAGGTAATGACCTGAGTAACTGGGCAGAAGTAACACACGGGACAAAAGGCGGTATTCTTACGGTTATCAAGGATAACACTTCCGCCTATTCGGAAAACCAGTGCGTAAAGATTGAGGCTCCCTCCGGAGTGATAGGTGTTATGCAGGCATCAAGGATATTCCCGGGCAAAAAGTACGTAGCAAGGGTATTTGCCAGAGGCAGCGGCAGATTTATGATGAACCTGATACCTTACAAATTTGAGGCTTATCACATCAGGGGACTGAAGACCGAGGGATTCCAGAATCACCATATCTTTGAGGCAACAGAAAACTGGAAAGAGTATACCGTGGAATTTACCGGTCCGGAAAACGTCTACTCAATGAACCTGTCCATACAGACAGGACAGACAGCGGGAAAAGGCACCATATACATTGACAACGCATCCCTCTCGTATTTCCATCCGGCGACTGTCAGGTTTTTACCCTCTGTGGAAAAACTTGAGGTAACGCTTGACATCGCACCGTTTGTAGAAAAGGTGTCTGGAAACAGGGCAGAGATAAGTGTCCACCGGCAGGGAGAGGAGAACAGCAGACCACTGCTCAGCCGTACTGTTTCGGACTTTGAAGGAGGTAAAGCATCCTGGGACTGTTCCACAAAAGACCTTCCCGAAGGCAACTACGTTGTCAAAATCAGAATAAAGGATTCAGCAGGTATGCTCATCGTGGAAGATGACGACTGGTTCAAGAAAAAAATCTTTGACTGGATGGTAAACAAGCCCTGGATATCCGAAAAGGTACCCGAACCCTACAATCCTCTCAAGGCGGAAAACAACTGCATTGAGCCGTGGGGCAGAAGATATGCCTTTGAGAAGTCAGGCATGCTCAGGTCAATTATCTCACAGGATAGAGAACTGCTGGCGGCACCTGTGTCTCTGCTTGCCGAGGTAGAAGATGTACCCACGGAAGTGATATGCCGAAGTCCCTTCTCGTTTGCCAGCAGAAAAGATACAGAGGTATCCGCAAGGTCAGAACTTGCGGCAGGCAACCTGTCAGTCTCCCTTGACATTAAGGCGGAGTACGACGGTTTTATCCTGTACCGGATGTCTTACAAGCCGCTCAAGGGTTCGGTCAGGCTCAACCGACTGCGTGTAAAGATACCGCTGAAACAGGAACACGCTTTTCTCTACTCGGCAGGCACCGATAAACACGGCACCTGTATACTGGCAGATGTTTTTCCTGACAGGCAGGGTAAACTTTATGACAGTATGAACGATACGCGCGCAGGTTACTGTTCACCCACATTCTGCTCACTATTCTGGGTCGGCGGATACGACACATCCTTCTGCTATGCTGCTGACAGCGACACAGGATGGATACTGCGGGACGACGCACCGGCAGTTGAGGCATACCGTGAAGGCAACAGGATAATCCTGTGGCTGAACCTTGTTGACAGGGAATATGAACTCAAGGGCGAACGGATACTGGAATTCGCCTTTCAGGCCGGGCCTGTCAAACCTCTTCCAAAGGGATGGAGAGGAATCCAGTTTGACGGCGACCCGGACGATGCATCCTTAACTATCGTGCAGGCGAAGTACAGCGGTGGTGGTGTCAGTTCAGGCGGCGGAGCCAACTTCCTTTATCCAGGGGCCACGGAGGAGATAAGGGAACGCTTCAGGAAGATGCGGCTGGAAGAGATTGAAGGAGGCAAAAAATCCCTCTCTGCATATTTCCGGTACGCAATGGTGCCGAAGGGACTTGAGGAGACAGAGGTCTTTCGGAGCGAGTGGGGGATTGATAAAGATACCTGGGAGTCAACCGACAATTTCAACAATTTCCACTGGCAGCAGAAGTTTTACGGTGAAGATAAGGACCGATACATCCTGCTCCCTGTGAACCCGGTACCCAGTTATATTGACTGTGTTACGTACGGCTATAATGAGGTTCTCAGGTACCTTCCCTACGACGGATTTTATGATGATGTGGGAAGCCCCAGGCAGGTGTATGATGAATCTCTCGGACTGGGCGGCAGGGACATATACGGCCGGAAGATATATTCGTCAGGGCTCTGGGTCTACAGAAAGAGATGGAAGGATGCTGCTTACGTCAACTGGCTCAACAACAGGCCAAATTTCTTGAGGGATTCACAGCATACGAAGGCTCACTTTATGCCTGCCTACGGGTTTGTCGGTCTGTGGAGTCCCTGTGAATACGGCTACTACAACAGGTATGAAGACAAAGATATCCTGGAGTTTTACGGGTCTCTGACCCGTTACCTTGCCTACAACCCGGCACACCAGTTCGGACAGATACCAACGGTGGGTCTCTCCACCAGAAAGTGGACCGAATCCGGCTCCGACAGGGACACAAGGTGTATGATGATGGTGACGATGCTGCACGACCACGACGTCGGCGGATTCGGAAACAGGAACATACGGACGGTATCCCGCCTGCGGCGTGCAAGGAATATCTTCAGGCAGTGGGAAGACGATGTCAGGTTTACCGGCTACTGGGAAAACTCCGGTCTTGTGAAAAACGACTCTCCGGATGTTAAGATAAGTATGTACAGTCGTATGGGAAGTGTACTTTTCATCATCGGCAATGCAGGAGAAACAGACCTGAAAACCATAGTTGAACCGAACTGGGGCAGACTCGGAATATCAAAGGGAAAACTGCAAATCGTTAATACGGAAACCATGGCCGACGTACCGAAAACCGGAAATGGTTTCAAGTTACTTATTCCCCGGCATGATATCATACTCGTTCTTGCAGGGGATATCTCTTCTTATAACATTAAACCTTTCAGAGTGGGCGAAAATCTGCCTGAACCTGAAATAAAAATTGCGGACTACTGTGAAAATTTTAAGGGACCGGAACTGCCGGGCGGATGGGAGGAATCTCTTCATAAAGGACGCAGCGGCACAGGATTCGTAGACGGCCGGCTTTATATCGAGGGCGCCCACTATGGATACTCTTATATCAGGAGAAAACTCAATCGGGATATGAGCAATATCTCTGTACAGTCTCTGGTAATGAGGGCTCCGTCAGGAACTTCCGATTATGCCGGCGGAGGACTTGCTCTTTACTGGTCTAATGGAGAATACCTGAAGGCCATACCCGGAACAGGACAGGGCAGATTCATATTCTCGTTATCGGGAAGGATACACACCGGTTCCCAGACAGGAAAGGCCTCCATTCCTGGCTGGTATCCATACAGGGCGAACTGGGTAAAGATAAGTCTCAACCCGGAACAGGTAAGATTTTTCAGTTCAGCGGACGGAGAGAAGTGGACAATGGAGAAAGAATTTGAGCGTGGAGATAAATACACAGGTGCACCAGAATATATCATACTGGGCAGTGGAACTACAGGGAATGCCCCATGTCTATCAAACCTCCAGGCTGAAAAGCACTTCAATCCGAACAATCCATCCACCACGTTTTTTTCCGACCTGCTCGTCGGAAGAGAAAAAGGAGAAAAAACGCCATGAAGAGATTTGTTATCTTTATTACGTTACTGTCAGTACTGCTGTCTATCAGCGCCCCATTACATGGAAGCGTCAAGAATACGGTTGAGCCCTCAATAGTAATCCCCTACTGCAAAAATTTGCCTGTGATAGACGGGAAGATTGAAGAGAGCGAATGGGACTTTGCAGCAGGAATCAGTATGCTGGAGGCATACCCGTCCTACTATCCGCAGGTTATGCGTATGGAACAGGCAAAATTTTACGTGTGCTGGGATGAAAAGAATCTCTATGTGGCAATGGACTCCCTTGAATCGCCAACAAACCGTATCGTGGCACGCTGTGTACAGAATGACAAACTCAAAATTATCGGGGATGACTGCATGGAGTTTATGATATCTCCGGGGGACCGCGAAGCAGTCAAAAATCCAGACTTCCCCACCTACTACATTGCGGTTAACTCCATCGGAACCGTCTGGGATTCAATGTTCAAACCTCAGAGGGCTGAGACGCACAACTCCTGGCAGAGTGGTGCGGAGATAGCGAATTCTGTTGACGGGACGCGATGGATATGTGAGATGCGGATACCCTTCAATTCCATCTCTGCCAGCACCCCTGTGGACGGGACTGTATGGCGGATGAACTTTGACCGCACATACTATCGGTACGTCTGGTCAGCATGGAACGCTTCCGGCGGGCTGAACGACGCGCGGGTGGGAGGAAACGTAACATTTTCAAAAACTGCGCCTGCCGTCAGACTGGTCTCGGTTGAAGATATAATTGCGGCAAAACTGAAGATACTGATGGAAGCGTCTAACCCTTCCGAAGAGAAACAGGATGTAACACTGAAGATGACAGCAGAGGGATTTGACGAAAAAGGACAGGAGCCTGCAAGTATAGCCGCGGATGAGAAGACCGTATCCCTGATGCCCGGCGAGAGGAAAGAGATATTTATGGGGAAAGGAGAACAGTTACATCGTTACAATACTGTCGCAGTTACAGCGGCGGACAGAGACGGAAAAAACCTTTTCTTTCTCCGCCGCGACGTACAGATTCCTGTACCGAGGATAGCGGTGAGTCCTGCACCTGAACTGCCTCTCGTATATGTCTTCCCTCGTTTCCTGCCTTCAATGGACAGGCTTGCGGTGCAGATTGACGCAACTGCGTGGCTTAAAAGAGCGGGTGTTGAGGACGGCAGTTTCAGTGCGGATATCAAGGTATACCCGAAAGATTCTCCGGAAAAGATAGTCCTGCAGGGTGAATGCGGCAGTTTTGAGAAAGGGAAGGCAGTTGCCAGATACAGCACCAAAGACCTGCCTGAGGGAGAGTATATAGTAGAGGTGAGGGTGAGTGAAAAGGGCAGGGAACTGGCCGTGCATAACGACTGGTTTGAGAAACGCATCTTTGACTGGATGGTAGACAAGAGAGGCATACCGGATGAGGTGCCCGCACCCTATACGCCCCTGAAGGTTGAGGGGACAGGCATAAAACCCTGGGGACGCAACTACATCTTTGGGGTGAACGGACTGCCGCAGGCCATAATATCACAGGAGAAAAAACTCTTGAGCGGACCGGTAACCATTGAAGCCGTTGTTAACGGCAGGAGAGTTCAGCAGAAGGTGGTAAAACCATTCAGGGTGGAAACGGCAAAGCAGACGGAGGTGAGCGGCAAATCGCATCTACTGCTGGACAATCTGAGCGTAACCACTGACTCAACGACCGAGTTTGACGGTTTGACTATCTTCCGCCTGACCTATGCACCTGTAAAAGGGACTGTTTCACTGAACCGTATGCGCCTGCGAATTCCGCTCACAGGAAGGTACTGTCGTTTCTATTCTGCCTCAGGTGATAAAGAAGGCACAAGCATTATGGGGGAGGTAATCCCTGAAAAACAGGGGATGTTCTATAACAGCAAGGATAACACTTACGCTGTAGGCGGATATCCCACATTTGCAACACTTCTGTGGCTCGGCGACTATGACTCCTACTTCTGCTATGCCGCTGACAACCCGAAAGGGTGGGTTCTGCGGGATGAGTCTCCGGCCGTGGAGGCGTACAGGGAAGGGAATGAGGTTGTCGTGTGGCTGAACCTCGTTGACCGTCAGATAACGTTGTCAGAACCCGCAACCCTTGAGTTTGCATTCCAGACAGGACCCGTCAAACCACTGCCTGAAGGGTGGCGTGGAGTCCAGTTTACAGGAGACCCGAAGGCGGCGCCAGTAACCATCAGTATGGTTCCCGGTGCAGGGGGTGGATTCACTCTGTTCGGAGGTCCCAACTTCATACACCCGGGGCTGACGCCTGAGATGGTACAGAAGTCAAAAGAGAGGATTGAAAAACATGCTGTAAGCGGTCCTTATAAGGTTGTCGGATACCACCGCTGGCCGATGTTCGTCAAGGGACATCCGGCGGCAAGGGTATTCCGCGGAGAATGGGGTATAGACAAAACAGACTGGGAGACCACGGGCAGTTTTTCCAGGTGGCAGTGGGAACAGAAACTCTTCGGGAACGATAAGGATATGCATATCAGGTACCTCGCAAACCCTGTTCCCAGTTACGTTGACTATATGATATATTCATACGAAGAGGCTCTGAAAAATACAGAACTGTGCGGAACCTATGATGACACGGGCTCGCCCATCTCAATATATGACGAGGAACTCGGGCTGGGTTATACTGCTGAAGACGGCAGAAAGGTATCCTCTTCCGGACTGTGGGTTTACAGGGACAGGTGGAAGAGAGCAGCGGTCTTACACGCAAAATACAACCGTCCCAACTACACAATGGACAGCCAGCACACCATTGCGCACTATCAGCCCGCTTACGGGTTCATAGGAATGTGGGTGCCGTGTGAACGCGGATTTTACAACCACCATCCGGACCGTGACAACCTGGACTTCTATGGCTCAATAGAACGGTACTATGCCTATAATCCTTCCCATGCCTTCGGACAGATGGGGTGTGCCATAGGCATGGGCTCGCCACAGAAAAGTCTTGACCTTCAATTGCGGGATACAAGGGTAATGATGATGCTGGCACTTCTTCATGACCAGGATGTCGGAACCTTCGGACACCGTGATATGCCCACAGTATACAGGATTCGTGAGGCACGCAATGTTTTCCGTCAGTGGGAAAAGGACGTTTCTTTTACCGGGCACTGGGAGGAAGACAATCCCGTACGTGCGGGAAACAAAAATTTCAAGATAAGTTTGTACCGCCGCAAAGGTAGCGCACTCTTCATTATAGGCAACACAGGAGAAGAAGACTCTTCAGTCATCATACCTGACTGGAAGACACTGAACATCAACCTGAAAACCGCACAGTTGGGAGACACTGAGACAGGAGAGAAGATACCACTGAAAGATATCTCTTTTACAGTTAAACTTCCACGCCATGGACTGCAGATTGTTCTTGCCGGCGACCTATCAGGATATAACTGGCAGCCTGAAATCCCTGGAAGAAGCCTGCCCAAGCCTATAAGTATCATACCTGAACTCTCTGACACTCTCAATGGGCCCAAACTCGGTGCCCCCTGGACAGTTGAACTGCAAAAAGGAAGCGGGAGCACCGGTTTTGTAAACAATATGTGTTACCTGCAGAAATCTCTCTACGGGTACAGCCACATAAGGCGTAAGATAGGCATAGACAATGTATCAGTCCAGTGCACAATACTGAAAAAGGAAGGTGGAAATGACTTATATGCTTCAGGACTTGCACTGTGGTGGAACAATGGTTCATACGTCAGAATAATTCCTGGCGGTCAGAGGAAAAAGTTCCAGTACGAGGTCTCTGGGAACAGGACTGTTTACGGACAGGGTATTAACACCACGCCTGCTCCGAGGCTGTATCCTTACTTTGCCAACGGAGTGAGAATCCAGTTGTCGCCGGATGCAATCCGTTTCTTCGTGAGCACAGACGGCAGAACCTGGGTTCAGGACAAGGAAATCAAGCGCACGGCTGAACTCAGAGGGGCACCTGAATGGGCAATCCTCGGCTCAGGTGCCGCGGCAGGGGACAACCCTTTATTCAAGAACATACATTCAAAACATTTCAATCCCGACTACTGGAGCCATATTTCATTCTTCACCGGATTTGTGGTGGGAAAGGAATGAGACTTAGGGTGGCACAATCTTAGATACGGGAGATACAATGAAGACAAAGGTTGTTGTTGATTCCTCAAATCCTGACAAATACGCAGGTTTTAAGGATTCGGTTTCGCGCGCCTTGAGACACTTCGGCATCTGGTATGAGATTTCAGACCTTGCCGTCTCGGGAATCACTGCAGGAGAACTCCGGGACACGCACCTGTTGATTCTTGCCCAGGAAGGGATAGGGAGGTCACTCAATGCAGGGGAATCAGACGCTATACTGAAGGCAGTCAACAACGGTATGGGCCTTTTGATTCTGGACGGAGAACTTGAACAGTACCCCTCCTCTTTACTCAAGATATTGAACCTGACAGATGGGACCTCAGAAAAAGCATCTGCGTTAAGCATTCACCCGGGAAATAAAGTGGTCAGCAGGATAGCCCGGATGCCGGTTGGGTTGAAGTCTCCTGTCTCCTGTCATTATCTCCCCGCTTCTACAGAGTGGCAGCCTTTCCTGCTTGATGAAAAACAGCGGGGATGCGGGATTTACAGAAGGTTCGGGAACGGCAGAATCGTTTTGTATCTTACCTCTGCATCTCTCTGGCAGAATAGATACCTCGGGTTTACAGCAGGATTGGACGGGGCCTTCCGCAACAGCATTATCTGGGCGGCAAAAAAGCCTTACATCACAAAGGAGATGCCCCCTTTTGTTACCGCAAGGGTTGACGACGTATCCTTCTCGGGCAGCCCTGTTGCCTTATACCCTGAAACCGTGGAGAAGGGAAGATGGCTTGACATTATGAACAGGTTTGGTTTTATACCCAACGCGGGGGTCTTCATTGACGACGTAAAAAAACAGGACGTGCCGAAAATAAAGAAAAAGCACAGGGAGGAACTTGCCGAGTTCTCCCCGCACGCATTCAAAGACCCGAAAAACATCAATGAATTTCCCATATATATGAAACATAACGGTGAGGAGTTCCCCGATGATGTACTGCGTGATAACTTTGAGAAGGTGGACAAAAGGTTTCTAAAATGGGGGATAGAGCCCTCAAAACCTGTGAACGTCCACTTCGGGGAAATCGGGCTCAAGGCACTTCCCTATCTCAAGGCGCGTGGAGAGAGGTATCTTACCAATCCTATAGGGGTGGGTAAGGCATTTGCCGACCCTTCCGCACATTCCTGGGATATTGCCCCCTATGGCAACCCGATGTACTGCTTCGGCTCCATACCCGAAGACAGTGATTTCTTCAACGTCTCTTCGCATCCCGGGACCCTTGATGACAAGGTTCCGGACCAGGATTTTATGTTCGGCTGTACCACCTTCTGGAAAGAGAACCCTTCCGTTGATATCAAAAAGGCTATAGAGAGGGGCGTCTTTCAGGTTACGAGGGGCCTTGAGAATGGATTTTTTGGCTGCCTGTCAACACATGAACAGAGGCCTTCCCACCTCACGCCGACTCAATGGGAGGAAATCATGCGGGGCATATCACTTGAGATACGGGATATTCCGCACACGTTCAAGAGTTACGGCTATATCAGCCGATATGCTGAGAACAGGACCTTTTACGAGATAGAGAATGCCGAATGCGACAGAGAGATAATCGTCAGGTTAAGAGGAAGAAATACTATGGACCAACTTTTGCATCTTTTTATAGAAGAAAACGGCGATACGGTTGAGAGTTATATTAACCTGCCCGCATTTGAAAAATCTATTGTTCTGCACCTGCCGTTCAGAGGTTAACGATGTTCAGAACCTCTACTTGAAAGGTTTTGATGACAAAATCCCTGCTCGAAATGAGATGTATACATGTATGGTTAGGAAGGTAGACAACTTAACAGTCATTTTTTGAACTTTGAATGTCATCAAATCTGAGTTTCCAGATTGTCAATTAAATTTTTACTGCGTCTGCTGAAATTCCGATATAAGGGAATGCAGAGAAAAGAAAGTAATTTCGGTGCTCGGAAACGGGCTTTGCCCTGGGGTTCAGTGCAGATAAGAACAGTGTCGTGTCTCAGAAATTTCTTATCTACTTTTTAATCTTCTGACACGACACTTTTAGGAGGGGGCAAGCCCCCTTCCTAACGCCCCGCAAAATACAGCGGGTC
>CAYOYL010000082.1:0-13278 GCA_964408175.1 uncultured bacterium | reverse complement strand
TAAGAGAGTGGAGCGGTAAACTGTGTCATTTCAAGTGGGAATGACACAGTCAGTATAGCCCTTCCCGTCAGTGCGGGATTGAATAAGTTGTTTCCGATGCCCCCGAAAAGTTCCTTCGCTATAAATATGGCAAGAAATCCTCCGACCGCAACCATCCAAAGAGGGATGGTTGGTGGTAGGATGAATGCAAGAAGCAGTCCTGTAACGAAAGCGCTCCCGTCGTATATCATTATTCTTTTGCCAAATACCTTCTGACTGAATATCTCACTGAGTACACAGGAGATGACACTTACCAGAACCACCTTCAGGACAACCGGTCCGAAGAAGTATATACTGCCTGCCAGGGCAGGCAGCAGCGCAAATATCACTGTCCACATAATGCTTGTGGTGGTATCTTTACTATGTATGTGAGGTGCCCATCTTATCTCATTCATCTGTTCTCCTGTAAATCCTACCCGCCTCCAAATTATCTTCCTGCCTTTTCCCCCTTTGTAAAAGAGGGATACAGGGGGATTTATAATATCTTCCCGCTGTGAATCTCAAGAGGGTATCTTTCGTATCTCTGTCTTTGCCCACTTAAAGAGTTCAGTCAGAGGTCTTTTTGCAGGGCATACGTAACTGCAACTTCCGCATTCAATGCAGTCCGCTACATTAAACATCTTACACCCTTTCCAGTTCCTTGCTTCTGCAAGTCTGCCCAGTTTTGATGGAAATAGTCCCATCGGGCATACCTCTATACACCTGCCGCATCTTATGCAGGGCTGTATCTCTTCTCGTATGTTCTCTTCCGGGAGTATTATTATACCTGTTGTCCCTTTTGTTACGGGTATTTCAGTGGAGTGTATCTGGATGCCTGTCATAGGGCCACCAATGATGACCTTACGCCCCGGTTTCATCTCCCCTCCGCAGTAATCAAGAATCTTTGATATGGGGGTCCCTATTCTTACCCTTAGGTTTCCTGTTTTTTTAACCAGTCCGCTTACTGTTAGAACCCTTTCTATAAGAGGTGTTCCGTTACAAACCGCATTCCTTATAGCCAGAGTGGTCTGAACATTGAATACTATACAGCCTATGTTCGCAGGCAGCCCTCCTGATGGTACTTCCCTTCCGGTAATGGATTTTATAAGGTGTTTTTCACTACCCTGTGGATAGGTGGAAGACAGAACCTTAACCTCAATATCAATCTCTATGTGTTGGCCCTTAAGGAAATTTTTCAGTTTTGATGCAACATCCCTTTTATTATTCTCAATACCGATGTATGCCTTTTTTACAGAGAGTGCCCTGCATATTATCTGCAACCCCTCAATGAGTTCTGAATACTGTTCCTTCATAACCCTGTAGTCACCGGTGAGAAAGGGCTCGCACTCGCATCCGTTGATAATGACGTAACTTACCTTTTTCCCTTCGGGTGTTGTGAGTTTTATGTAGGAGGGAAAGGCGGCTCCTCCCATTCCCACTATGCCTGCCTGATGTACCATGTGGGCTATTTCCTCTGGTTTCAGGCTTTTCCAGTCATTCTTTGTGCCTTCAATAGCAGTCTCTTGTCCGTCGTTATCTATTATGACAGAGAGGGATGTTTTCCCTCCTGGGAGTGGATGGTTCTCTATTGCCTTAACGGTTCCGGAGACACTTGCGTGGACAGGGCTGCTGCAGAATCCTTCTGCCTCACCTATCACCTGTCCTTTCAGGACTGTATCCCCTTTTTTCACGGTGGGTTTTGCAGGAGTGCCCGTATGTTGCAGTAAGGGTATGATAACTTTCTCCGGGGCAGGGAAATTCTCTATCTGTTTTTCTTTGCTCAGTTCCTTGAAATCAATGAGTTTTACTCCGCCGTGAAACATTTTATGCTCCGAATTTGTTGAGTTTTAGTGCACTGGCAAGCAGAAGATACATAATTTCCTTAGAGTAAATCCTGCCGAGAATCCCCTTCGCACATTCTCTTTCCGTAAACTTCTTTACGTCGTCAGGGATAACATAGGGTGAATTTATAAGGATAGGTAGTGGATGCCAGGAATGGGACTTCAGAACTGCAGGGGTTGAGTGGTCACCCGTTACCGCAATACTTCCGAATCTGAGTTTTTTTATTTTCTTAAGGTTATGGTCCGCCTCTTCTATCAGTTTTACCTTTGCATCAAAGTTTCCATCTTCTCCGTAACTGTCTGTCTTTTTGATGTGCAGAAAGAAGAAGTCATAATCGTTGTATATATCCATAATTGTTTCTATTTCATCTTCCACTGTTTCGCCAGTTTTTACGATATCCATCCCCACGACCTTTGATATCCCTTTGTACATCGGATATACTGCTATACAGGCCGCATTAAGTTTATACTTTTCTGCAAAGTCAGGTATATCCGGCAGTTTTGATATTCCTCTGAATAGGATGCCTTTTGCTTTTGTGTCAGTATCCCTTAAGAGTTCCATAACCCTGTCTTCAAACTCATTGAGGACCTGTGCGGTCTTTTCCGCTGACCTGTTCAGAGGTGTTATTGCCTTTATCGGAAGGTTTTCCTTCTGCGGGTCATTCTCTGATACTTCGGGGGATAGTCCTGTTCCTTTTAACACTATTGCGCACCTGTGTTCTTTGACTGTCCGTATCTCTATCTTTACGCCTGATATCTCTTTTACCTTTTCTGAGATGGCAGAGACTATCTTTTCATTCTCTTCAGTGGCAATTCTTCCTGCACGCCTATCAACTACTATTCCATTTGTATCTATTGTTGCAAAGTTTCCGCGGATGGCAATATCGTCTTTCCCCACCGGGGCGTCTATCCCCAGACACTCAAGTACGCCCCTTCCTATCTGCGTCTCTATAGGGTCATACCCGAAGAGTGCAATGTGCCCCGGTCCGCTTCCCGGTGTAATACCGCTGAGAACAGGAGTGGACATTCCGCAGGAACTCTTTGCCGCCATCTCGTCAAGAAAAGGTGTTTTTGCGGTCTCAAGTTCGGTCTTCCCTGTTTCAGGATGTGGGAGTCCCCCAACGCCGTCCAGAACGAGCAGTAGTATCTTACTGTCGGTCTTTTTTATTATCCCCGGCAAAATTTTGTCATAGTCCATTTCAGCCTCTTAAAAGTCCTTGTATCAGAATTTGGATTTGTAAATGAACTTTGAAAAAAATCCTGATTAGTGTATAATACATCTTTCCAAAAGTCAAGAAAAAATGTTATATATTGTGGCAACCCCGATAGGCAATCTCGGTGATATTACATTAAGAGCAGTAGAGGTTCTGAAGAACGTTGATGTTATTCTCTGTGAGGATACGAGGGAAATCCTAAAACTGCTCAATCATCTCGGTATAAAGAAACACCTGGTCAGTTACTATAGAGATAACGAACGGGTACGGCTCAAAGAAGCCCTGAGTTTTCTTACCGAAGGCAGGGAGGTTGCACTGGTGTGCGACCGCGGGACACCCGGTATATCTGACCCTGCCTATCTGCTGGTGCGTGAAGCGCACAAAAATAACATCCCTGTTTTACCTGTACCGGGCCCTTCTTCTCTAACTGCTGCCCTGTCAATCTGCGGACTGCCCACGGATAGGGTATGTTTTTACGGCTTTGTACCGAGGAAGAAAGGGAAAAAGAAAAATTTCATTGAATCCCTGAAGGATAAGGAAGAGACTACTGTTTTTTATGAATCCGTTTACAGGGTGAAGGATACACTTGCAGTAATGAACGAGGTTTTTCCTGAAAGAGAAGTTACCATCTGTAGGGAACTGACAAAAAAGTTTGAAGATATCAGTACCGGTCAGATGCGTGATATATTTAAAGAGTATCAGACAAAGGATGTAAAAGGTGAGTTTGTAATAGTAATAAGGGGGAAGGAATAAAATGGTTATGAAATTTTTTAGAAAGAAGAAGAATATGAAGATAATTCTGTGGGCAGTGGCTGTGCTTATTATCCCAGGGTTTTTGATATGGGGTGTTGGTATAGGAGGGGATAGTAAAAAGTTATACTATGCGGCAGTTGTGAACAGGGAACCGATTACCCTCAGGGATTACTATCATGCTCTCTCAGAAACTGAGGAGAGATACAGGCAGATATTCGGAGAAAATGCAGGAGATATCTTCAAAAATATGAATATTGAACAAGGGGTTCTTGAAAATATGATAAGAGAAAGACTTCTTCTACAACGTGCAAAAAGAAGAAGGATAAGGGTTTTAAACAACGAGATAGTGGAGGTGATAAAGGCAGAGCCTGTTTTCAAGGATGATAAGGGGAAGTTTGATGAGCAGAAATTCAAAGAGATTATTTCTAACTATCCGAGCGAGGAACTGCGGAAGATTGAAGACGAGATAAGAAAGAATATAATGGTGGAGAAGTTGAAAGAGATAGTGATAACAGAAGGCAACGTAACAGTCTCTGACAAAGAAGTGGCGGATTACGTGAAAGATCATCAGATAACCGATAAAGATGAAGAATCTATAAGAAGGACTCTTATGTGGCAGAAGAAAGAAAAGTTTTTTAACGACTGGTATTCTGAATTAAGAGATAATTCTAATATAAAGGTATACCTGTCTTTTGATAAGAACCCTCCCGCAGAAGATAAGAAGATTGACGGTTCAAAAGAGAGGAATAACTGATGGTTGATATCAAACCTTTCAGAGGGTATATATATAACACTGAAAGAGGAAGAGACATAAGCAGTGTTATTGCTCCGCCGTGGGATGTTATCACCGCAGAAGATGAAGGTTTTCTTCGGTCTCGTTCGTCCTATAACATTATAAGACTTATATCAGGCAGTGCCGAGCCTTCTGATGTGAAAAAACTTTTCAGCGACTGGATAAAAGAGAAGGTCATTGTTCAGGATAAAAAAGAGGGTTTTTATTTCAGCAGGTGCCGCTTCAGATGGATGGGGAAATCTTTTGTGAGGACAGGTATTTTTGCGCTTCTGCATCTGGAGGATTTCAGTTCCGGCAATGTTATTCCACATGAGAAGGTGTTTGAGAAGCACCATAAAAACCGGTACAAACTGATAGAAAGGTGCAGGGCAAATTTTTCTCCAGTTTTTATGCTCTATCAGGACAGAGCACACCTGATAGAAAAGATTGTTGATAGTTCTACAGTCGTTTCAGAGGGTAAGATAGAGGACAATAACCATGTTGATTTTGGCAGAATAAGCGGTTCAGAGGATGTCTCACTTATAAAAAGTGTTCTGACACCGTGCAAACTCATTATAGCGGACGGGCATCATAGATACCAGGCTGCACTGCAATTCTATAAAGACAATCCAGACGCGCGAAACAGTTATGTCCTTATATTTCTTGTGAATATTGAGTCTCCTGAACTTTTAATACTCCCGACGCACAGGTACATACCTTCGGATGTTTCATTTATAGAGAAGAAGAATACCTTTGAAAAATATTTTGGAGTGGAGAAGGTTCCCTCTGCAAATGTAATGTTTGAAGATATGCAACAGGAGAAAGGGACAAGGTCTTTTGGAGTATATGAAAAAGGTGAATTTTATACAGTACGGATGCTGGGTAATCCTTCATCTCACTGGCAGTCACTTGATACCGTGGTACTGCACAATTATATCCTTCCGCAAATTATGAAGACCGATGGGGACGAAATCCTTTATCACCAGTCATCTGAACATCTTTTGAAGGAGTACCGCAAGACAAACAACGGGGTTATTTTTTTCCTTAAACCAGTGGATAAGCAGCAGTTTCTCAACATCTGTCTTAGCGGGAAAGTAATGCCCCAGAAGACAACATACTTCTATCCCAAGGTCCCATCTGGACTGGTTGTACACATGTTTGAAGGATAGAGACCTCAGTCAGTGTTTCTCGTATTACAATGTGGAAAATAAAATGAAAAAAGAGAACTTTTTGGTGGAAAACTACGTTCCGGAGGAACTTGACAACTGTATGGAGTTCATTACAGGCGGAAGGTTTGTATTTGGTATCAAAAAAGAAGAGAAATTAAGACTGGCAGATAGATTTGCTGTCCATCCTGATATGCTCCATTTCCACACTGATTACAGGGAGATGGAAACATCAGATTTCTGGATAGACAAATATCCTGTAACAAGAGGACAATTTTTGAGGTTTATGAGAGAGACTGGATACAAGATTCCCTACAACGGCTGGTTGTTAGGCTGGACACAACTTACGGGATGGCAGGACTTTCAGCCTTCAAATTATCCCTTACCGATGGTGGGTGTTAATTCTCAGGATGCAGAGTCTTATGCTAAGTGGCTCGGTAAGAGGTTGCCCACAGAGGTGGAATGGGAAAAAGCCTGGCGTGGAGGTGATGGCAGGTTGTTCCCCTCAGGAGAAGGGTGGGAAGAAAAATTTATTTCAAGGAACCCGGGTGGAATAAGTCTCAAGGTCTCACTGCCGGTTGGTTCGCATAAAGAGATAGGACCTTACAGATTGAATGACTTTTCTCTTGTCTGTGAGTGGGTGAAGACAGTCTTTCCCGGGAAGGGTAAAACAGGAACCTATGATGAAAATCCATATATTCTTGCAGGCGGCTCTTTTTTTAATACACAGCCATATACATTTCTCCCTTCCAACAGGTTCTCATGGTCCTCCCAGATGAGGATTTACAACAGTGGTTTCAGATGTGTTTCTGATGCTCCCCCTAAAGACCTGGTGACCGAACCGAATTATAGGGTAAAAAGGTCTGATACGCCCGAGATTCTCCAGATTAAGAAAGAGTTATACCTGAAGGAGAAGATAAGGATTGTCCCTTCATTATGGGCGAATGTCTCTATTTATGTCCCATGGTTTCCGGAGAGCCTCTGGTCTCTGGATTGTCCTGAAACAGACTGGGATGGGTTTGGCGGTGCTTGTGGTTGGCCAGATAAAAATGAAGAAAAGTGGAAGGTGGACTGGAAGGTCAATGAGGACCAGACATACGCAGGTTATGAAAGAATATCCGGTGGTAAAAGAGTCTTTTTTGAAATCTATTCAGAGAAGGATAAGGTTTTCTATAAGATAAAAACGAAGAACCTGCAATTTAATTTGAACACTTTCTGTCTGAAGACCTTCAGTCCGTTTTTCAGCAGTCAGGAAAGACTCACCCAGAACATCTGGAAAGATTCAATCTCTACTTCATTGGTGCAAAGACCTCTCCCTGTCCATTCTGGTGACTCTGATTGGAATATAGACCATCTAAGTTTTCATTGGAAGACAGGGAAGTTGAAGAAAGATGAAAGGTTCTGCTACCTTTCTTACGATAAAAAATCTATCATTACCTTTCCACAGGGTAATTTTTCCTTTTCAGGAAATGGTTGGGTCCCCTGTACACATATTCATTCAGGGGGAAAGGTAGATAAGGCAGAAGGCTTTTACTCTTTTTCTCTCTTATAACAGCAGAGACGAAAATTCAACCAACGGCGTTATTTCTCTTCCCCCCATATTTATAGGCAAATATTCATTCAACCCCGTTCATATTTACAAATCCTAAATCCTAAACAATCCCCAAACTCCAAATTTCAAACTTAAGTACTTTTTCGTCACAAATCTTTGGCAGACTTCGTGTTTGAGATTTGCATTTGGTTCATTGTCATTTGTTTAGCATTTAGTGCTCCGTGCTTAAAGTTTCTCTCAGGCAACGTAGTTGACGGAGGATTTACCTTTGTAGTCTATCTCCGGTTTCTTAATTATCTTTTACGGAATCAATACCTGGGGCGTCTTCTATCGCCGCCGGACCTTCCGCCAAATCCGCCTCTGTCACCGCCGAATCCGCCTCTGTTACCGCCTGTTCTCTCTCGCGGGGGTTGTGCCTTATTCACGGTCAGTTTTCTTCCATTCAGTTCCTGTCCATTAAGGGCCTCAACTGCCTGCTGGAGAATTGCATCAGACTCAACCTCTACGAAGCCGAAGCCTTTTGCCCTGCCTGTATACTTATCGGTTATGAGAGTTATTGTCTTTACTTCTATCCCTTTCTCTGAGAAAAAGGCCTTAATCTCGTCTTCTGTCGTATTATAGTCCAGATTTCCTACATACAATTTATTTACATTATCCATTCTTATATTCTCCTTTTGCCCCGAATCTTCTCCCTTCGCTTTATGAGAAGGAAGATAGAATGGGGGGTGATTTTGTTTCCTGTTTGCATTGTGCAATAATCCGCACGGTTCACCTTCATACTATAAACAATACCTCTACACCATTTATTTTCTCATCGCCCCCCTTTTGCAGTAACGTAGCAAAATATCCATATCCCGGTATCCTTTTAAAATATCTTCCCGGGCTACAGTCATACTTTTTTTTATCCATCCTCTCATTTATATAACGTAATATGATAACATAAAAACAGACCCAGTTCAAAAGTATTTTTTCCCCGTAGATTATTTCAAGAATGCGTTCAGGTCAGTTCTTTTAATGAATCCTCTCGGAGAGATGCCCTCAATGAGCTTAAATGTCTTTGAAAAATGGAAGGCGTCAGAGAATCCCAACTGTTTTGCTATCACCTTAAGTGGATACCCCTTTGATAGAAGGGTTTTGCTGTAATTGATGCGCAGCCTGATAAGTCCTGCAATGGGAGAAAGTCCTCTCTCTTTTTTGTATTGGTGTGAGAGGGACGATACACTTACATGCAGATGTTTTGCAAGGTCTTGCAGTCTTACCTTTTCTGCAATCAATTCTTTCAGAAGAGCATCCACCTCATCTGAAAAAATAATTTTTTTTGAAACACCTTCTTTGCTTATTATGTAGGTCTCTTCCGAGATATGCTGGCTGTTAACGAGATAACCTATAGCTTCACACAGCATTGATTGTGCCTCCCAGTATCCTTTTTCGCCATAACGTTCTCCTATTTCTGCACAACTGCGTATGTTTTGTCCCAGTTTTTCTTCGGGGTCAAGAAAACAGGCATATCCTTTTAGTTGGCAAAGTTTATTTATACCTGTGGATGTTCCTCCTGTAAAGATAATCCATGTGGAACTGCGTCTGCCTGAAAATTTTCTCGTATCTTCCCAGTAAGGTGTATCTGGAGGATACAGATGGGCGGTTCTATCTTTTCGCGGTCTCCATTCATGAGATACGGATTTTACCCTGTATCTTCCGTAGTCAGCGAACTCGTAGTCCAGTATCCATAGAGGTCTGGTTCTATTATGACCGAGCACCTGAGGTATCTCTCCTGTAACAGCGGTGGCCTCTACTATAGAAGGTATAACTTTTGTATGATTTTTCCATTTATATCCTATTATTGTATTATCCATAGTATTTCCTGCCTATGCTAAATTATACAAAAATTATGCAATCTTTTCCATTCCACTTTAATTTTTTTATGAGAAAATACAAATGCTAAAGTAAAAAAAGTATCGGAAAGGTTTTAAAAGATTATACATAAAAAAGGAGAAAAATGGGAAGCAAGAAAAAAGAAGTTCTGGCGATTGACGGAGGAGAAAAGAGCAGAACAATAGTTTCAAAAGGTAGGCCAAAGGTAGACATTGAGGAACTGATGGGGCTTGTCAACCTCTGGGGATTTACTGCTGGTGCAGAACCAGAGATACGCAAGGTCATTGAGAAGTACTGGGATGGGAAGTCACCGCACCTGTTCAGGTACTATCATCCCGCTGGGATTTCGGAGACCCGAAGGTTTGAACAGGAATTTGCTGAGGTCTTTAACTCACCCTATGTCCTTGCTGTCAATTCCTGCACATCCGCTCTTATTGCTGCCTGCGTTGCTGTTGGGGTGGGACCAGGGACAGAGGTTATTGTCCCCGCACATACCTTTTTTGCCTCTGCATCAGCAGTTATTGTGGCAAAAGGGATTCCAGTCATTGCTGAGATGGATGATTCCAATACACTTGACCCTCTGGACTTTGAAAGAAATATCACTCCTGCCACCAAAGCAGTTATCGCTGTTCATATGAAGGGACTGCCTGCGGATATGGATGCTATAAACTCCATAGCAAAGAGACATAATATATTTGTCATAGAGGATGTTGCACAGGCCGCAGGAGGCTGGTATAATAAGAAAAGGCTTGGGACACTCGGTGATATAGGATGCTTCAGCCTGGATGCATACAAGGTTATCAACAGCGGTGAGGGAGGAGTGATGACCTTCAAGGATGAGTGGCTCTATACCCGAGCACAGAGTTACCACGATACTGCGGCATGCTGGCGTCCTGACAGATACGGCAAGGAGCGTAAGGAAGGGGAACTCTTTGCAGGAGAAAACTACAGGATGAGTGAATTGCAGGCAGCAGTTGCCCGCGTTCAACTGAAAAAGATGGATAGAAGGGTAGACAGCCAGATAAAAAATTACAGGCGTATCATAGCGAAACTCAGCCTGCCTGAAGGTATCCGTCCCATCAAAGACAATGACCCGGAAGGAGGGTGCAGAACAACAATGGGGATACTCTGGCCTACAAAAGAGATTGCACGGGATGCAAGCAAGTTACTGGTTGCAGAGGGTATACCTGGTGGTACCCACGATACTGAGGTTCGTGACTGGCATGTGTATAAATACTGGGAACACATCCTTGAGAAGAAGACTGCAACAAAGGAGGGCTGTCCGTACACCTGTCCATACTACAAAGGGAGGATGCCTGACTATTCACCTGATATGTGTCCAAAAACGCTTGACTATCTCTCAAGGACAACATTTCTTCCCATATTCCCGGAGATGATAGAGGAGGAATGTGGACAGATTGCCGCAGGTATCAACAAGGTTGCCCGGGCTCTGAGTGAAAGGAGAGGATAGAATGGGTAAGGGTAAAAGACCTAATCTTGTTTATGTATTTGCAGACCAGATGCGGTATATGGATATGGGTTGTACGGAGAATGAACAGATACAGACACCCAACCTGAATAAGATGGCATCAGAGGGCGTTATCTTTGATAATGCAGTCTCCAACTGTGCTGTATGTGGACCTGCCCGTGCAATGATGATGACAGGGCTGTATACACATTCTAACACTGTCTTTACGAACAACATAAGACTTCCGGATGACATCCCTGGTATGGGCGATATGCTGAAGAAGGAGGGCTACAGCACAGGTTATATAGGTAAGTGGCACCTTGCAGGGGAACCTGCAGAACAGGGATACGTACCGCCAGGACCTATGCGGCATGGTTTTGACTACTGGGCTGTCCACAACTGTTCACACAAGTATTATGACAGCACCTATTACACTGATAGTCCTGAACCCATCGTGATGGATGGATGGCAGCCTGACAAACAGACAGACCTTGCCATAGAATTTATAAAGGAACAGGAAAAAAGGAGGGGTTCCCCGTTTGCTCTCGTTTTATCCTGGGGACCTCCACATACGCCGTTTATCGCACCGCAGGAATATGTTGACTTGTATCCGCCTGACAAGATTAAACTGCGTCCCAATATCAACAGTTACGACTGGCTTAGTGTTACTGACAGTGCCATCCCGGAAAAATTCAAAAGATGGTGGACAAGGAATAACTATAGACACTTTGGAAAGGATGCTTTACAACCAGAATTGATACTGCGTGAGTTTATGTCAAACTACTACGGAGCCATTACGAACCTTGACTACAATATAGGCAGGATAAGGAAGGCACTCGCTGAGTCAGGTATAGAAGAGGATACACTTCTGGTTTTTACCTCTGACCATGGAGAGATGCTCGGCTCGCACGGGCAACTACATAAGTGGCAGCCATGGGAAGAGTCTATCAGGGTGCCTTTTATCGCAAGATTTCCCGGAACTATCCCTGCTGGTTTAAGAACCCGGATACCATTTGGAACCCCTGACATTCTCCCGACCCTTTTCGGCTTGATGGGACTGGATGTACCTGTCAGCATAGAGGGTAGGGACCTTTCACATTTTGTAGAATCTCCTGATAAACCTGTGGAGAAAGAGCCTTCTTCTACTTTTATCTACTGTATGTGCTCCGCTACAACATGGGGCAGAAGATGGGGCTCAAGGGGTAGGGGTATGCCTGACGGTTTTTACAGACCATACAGGGGTGTTAGAACCAGTACCCATACCTATGTGAGAGACCTTGATGGACCATGGTTTCTTTATGACAACGAGAAAGACCCCTATCAGTTGCACAACCTGATAGAGGAAAAAGGCAGTTCGTATGTTCCATCAGAGATTGAGAATGAACTGAAATACTGGATTGAACGTACAGGGGATTTTTTTGGGGGAAACGCAGACTACCAGAGACTGGTGGATATCAACACAGGAATAATCAAAGATAGAAATGCCCTCCAAATACCCCATTAATCCCCCCCTTTGTTAAAGGGGGAATAAAAGAGGGACTTTGGAGAGGGAAAATAAAAAACATAGATAAATCTTGCACGACGAAAATACAAAATCGGAGATAAAATGGAAAAAATATATGTTGTTTGGTCAAATGATGACATTTCCTTCGGTCAGGCAGATAAATTAACGAGGCAGATTGATTTTATTGATAGGTATGGAATAAAGGGTAGTTTTTTTGTAGTCCCGAGAGGAGTTGCAAAGGGAGAGAAGATAATAGAAGAAGACGGGAAGATGACGATAGATAAAGACAGAGAACTTTTAAAGGTTATAGAGAAAGCGAGGGTTAAAGGACACAGATTTTATCAACATGGATATGTCCATACTCCTTTTGAGTGTGGAGTACCCGAACTTGAGATGATTGATTTTTCTGCTGAGGTAAAGAGGTCATTTTCAAGTGAAAGATTTGAGATTGAAGGCTCACATACTGTTGAGGTAATTACTGAGAAGATTGAACTTGGAAAGAAGATATGGAGAAGGGCATTCGGCGAAGATTCTGAAGGTTTTCGTCCTGGATGGGGAGCATATTGTATAAATTATTATAAATCTCTTGAAGTACTCGGCTTTAGGTGGGCTTCAACAAGAATTGTTCTCTGGACTTCATGGGTGTGGGGACAGGGTAATTTTGATTTTAAAGAAGGTTTCAGGAAGGGGATAACTCCCTACCCTTACAAGATAGGCAGGATACTTGAGATTCCAATAGGAGGAGATTATGCTTTTCATGTAAAGGAAGGAGATATTGACAGATTCTTTAGTCTTGCTGTTGAGGAGTTTAATCTTTCTCTTGAGAATAATTATCCTTTTGTCCCTGTCTGTCACTGGCATGGACTTGAAAGGGATGGAACAGATACAGGGTATAAGGTTCACGAAAAACTTATACCAGCACTCCTTAAAAGTGGAAAAGCAGAATTTGTAACAATGGATGAGATTTATAAAAGATATTCTGGTGTGAAACTATAGAATTGTTCAGAGATACTGATTGGGAAACAGTAAATTCTCAGTAAACCCCGTATTGTCATTGCGAGGCTTGTCCCGAACGGATGTGAGGGAACTGATTCCTTCGCTTGTCATTGCGAGGAATG
>CAYOYL010000081.1:0-16693 GCA_964408175.1 uncultured bacterium | reverse complement strand
TCTATCTTTACACCACCCTGAAAGTGCTGTGCCGCCTCAAAGACCTCCACCTTTTCCTTTGACAGGTCAATCCCCCGTCTCAAAAAAAGTCTGTATATCTCCGGATTAACAGCCTTAAGACGGATGTACGGAAGTGTACCTTTTAATTCAACCCCTTTCTCTACGTACCAGGCCTTTACATATTCAGGGATGTTTTTAGAAGACCATCCTGCGGGATTATGTGTATAGTCAAGGTACAAACTACCATTATTATATGTAAGGATGTCCATTATTCTGCTCTCTTCCTCATAGGAGACAGGCCAACTCGCACCTTTCCTGAACGTTATCCTGATGACATCAGAAGTCTTTTTATAAACCTCTCTTAGAACCTCTTTGCCTTCGGAATCTACAATCCGGGGAACAGCCCGCATCAGACTTCCTGAACAGGCAATCTTCAGTCTCCTGCTGCACAAACCGAACTGTATGAACTCCATATTGACAAGTTGTGCACCGCACCTTAAGGCAAGGGCATAGCCGTCACCGTTCATACCTGAAGGATAACAGTTGTCTTTAAAGATACCACCCGCCCCGCCTGTTGCAAGAACGACAAAACGTGAGTGGAAGATATGGTGGTTATCTTCCCTGTCAAATCCAACAGCACCGCACACCCTGTCTCTTTTATCAAGCAAAACATCTGCAATCGTACATCCTTCATGTATCGCGGGCTTATATGCCCGCATTTCTTTTAAGAGACCCTTTTCAATGTCAATTGCAGTCAAGGGGCCCGTATAGCATGCCCTCGGATAGACAGACCCGTCGGTAAGAAACTGGAGAAGTCTGCCCTCTTCATCACTGGCAAAGGGAACCCCTGCATAACTTAGATACCTTACGGCATCATCTGACCATCCTGCAAGGATTTCAGCGAGAGGAAGGTCACTTGAATACCTGCCTATCTTAAATATATCATCTGCGTGGTACCTCCAGTTTTCTCTACCGATGGGAGGGGTATAAGAGAGGGTTGCGTGAAAGGCCATCCTGTCAGAGACGGCATTTGCCGTAGTTCCGCACCTGCCCAGACTACCTTTAACCGCAATGGCAACCCTGAGGTTGTGACGTCGCTCAAGAAGTGTCAGTGCAGTTTTAAGCCCTGCCGCTCCACCTCCAACAACAAGAACATCCACACTATGCTCTATCTTCTTCATCTCCCCTTATACGGAGGTCGGACCTCCGTAATTACAGACTTGAGTATACTGCGGTCAGCAATGCTCTCTATCGCATCCCTTGCACTGTCAAGGGAGAAACGGCGGCTTATTATCCTGTCAAAAGGGTACCTGTTTTGCTCAACAACCCCCATTGCACCGAGAAGATGTGAGGTATCACTGACCCATACCCCCTTAAAAGTAGCGTTTTTTCTGACGAGGTTCTCGTAAATCTCTATGCCTACAGGACCCACAGGCACTGCAACCCCAGCAATGATATACCTGCCTCCCTTACCGACAAAATGCTGTCCTGATTCCACCGCCTGTGCAGTACCTGCCGTCTCAAATACAACATCTGCGCCTCTCCCTCCGGTAATATCTTTAACCGCATCAATCTGTTTCTGCAAGGTCAGTCTATCTCTGTATATAAGGTGGCTCACACCAAACCCTCTTGCCATCTCCATCCTGACCTTACTGCCGGAACTGCCGGACATAATGATATTTTTCACACCCTTTTCTCTGCAAAAAACTGCAGTGAAAACACCGAGAGGTCCTGGTCCCTGTATCAAGACTGACTCATCCCCTTTAAGTTCCGCTTCTTCAACAGCATGAAAGGAGGTGGCACCTGAACAATTAACAGGGGCAAGGGTATCAGAAGACAGGTTACTCTTAACCTTAACTATCCCTGTTCCGGGAGCAAGTTTTATATATTCGGAATAACACCCGTTGGGAAATGGTTCGTCACTAACGGAAAAGGTGATACCGTAGACCTTTCGGTTCTCACACAGATAAGACCTGTTACTCTTACAGTATCTACACCTTCCGCATACAATGCCCCTGTCCCATATAACCCTGTCGCCCTCCCTTAAAACGTCACCTTCTACATCAAGGACATTACCCTTAATATCCAGAATCCTGCCGACACCCTCGTGGCCGGGTATCATAGGAAGTTTTATTCTCGGGTCATTGCCTTTAAATATGTGCAGGTCCGAACCGCACACCCCTGCTGATTCAATCTTTACAAGGACCTCTTTTTCTTTCAAAGGTGTTATATCAAACTCTTTAATTACAGGACCCTCACCAAATCTCTCTATAACTGCACTCTTCCCTTTCATTTTCTATCAAAAACACCGGGTATTCTGGCTCCACAAAAGGCGCACCTGCCGTCCTTAATGTTATTTTCCATTATGGTATATCCATAACGTTTAATTAAAACCTTACCGCAGGAAGGACAGTATGTACTTTCTC
The DNA here is from genome assembly GCA_964408175.1 of uncultured bacterium. Classification (GTDB taxonomy): domain Bacteria; phylum Ratteibacteria; class UBA8468; order B48-G9; family JAFGKM01; genus JAFGKM01. Next base: position 14,267 of record CAYOYL010000081.1, on the reverse strand, counting down.
CGTTGTCACCCGGAATATTACCGGTATAAACATACCTGAGCCCTTCTTCAAGACCTATCTTCCTTGCCCTGACAATACTATCCACAGGTGTCGGGTAGTGTTCACTCATCTTGTATGCAGGGTAAAACCTGCTTATGTGCCAGGGCATAAAGGGGTCAATACCCTTTATTATCTTTGCTATTGCCTTAATCTGTTCTTCAGAATCGTTGTATTCAGGTATCAAGAGTGTGGTGACCTCCACCCAGACGCCCATCTCTTTCATCCGGGATATATTTTCTATTACAGGTCCCTGTCTTGCCTTGCAGAGTTTTCTGTAAAAATTTTCGTCACCCTTCAGGTCTATATCCGCCGCATCAAGATACGGATAGATAACCTTCAGCGCCTCTTTGCTCATATATCCGTTGGTAATGAAGGTGTTCTTCAGTCCCTTCTCTTTTGCCTTTCTGGCTGTATCGCAGGCAAACTCAAAAAATATGGTTGGTTCCGTATAGGTGTAAGAGATAGACTGACAACCGCTGGAAATGGCAGACTCAACAACCTCATCTGGAGGCGTCTCCTTTATATCCAGAAATCCTCCTTCTTTAGGGAACATGGATATCTGATAGTTCTGACAGAAAGGGCAGGCAAAGTTACAGCCTGCGGTTGCTATGGAATAAGAAAGAGAACCGGGGAGAAAATGGAAAAGAGGCTTCTTCTCAATAGGGTCAACACTTTCTGCAACAAGGTTGCCGTAAACAAGCGTAAAAAGTTTACCGCCCTTGTTAACCCTCACCTTGCATATACCCTTACCACCATCTCTTATCACGCAGTAGTGTGCACAGAGGTTACACCTCACACTATTATTCTTTAAAGGTTCCCACAGCATTGCTTCTTTCATAAGAATACTCCAGAAGGGTCTACCTGAGTTTAAATGTTAAGACAATGGGAGAGTTGTTTCTCAGAACCTCAACCGTAACAAGGCTTGTACCATCTCTGACTATCTGGTTATAAACGGAGAAACCAGTTGCCATACTGTCTATCAATGTCCCGTTTACCCTGCGTAGGACATCCCCGTCTCTCAGTCCATACTGATATGGGAGACTCCCTGCAGGGATATTTCCTACCTTAAAACCCTCCACCTTACCGTCCTGCACGTTGGGGCTGATGTTAAGGTTTTTTAGCAGGTCTTTATCATCTTTAAGTTCTGCCATTGTCTTTTCAAAATCAACCATCACAGGCTTTTCAAACTCCGGGATATTTGTAGACTTAGGGTTAACAACCTTTTTAGTATCTTCAACCTTTGCTTTGAGACCTGTGGCAGCAACCGGGACAAAACCTGCCTGCCCGTCCTCTTTTTTCAGTTCAATCTTTTCTTCCTTATCGTTATAGGCAAAAACAACCTCATTCTCGCTTACCCTGACTATCTCTGCATCTAAAATGACCTCACCTTCCCTGCAGACAAACTCTTCATTCTTCTTTTTAACGTTTATGACAGCAAAAGAACCTCCATCCGGAAGATAGATAATACCCTTCAGTTCAATCAGGGAGGTCAAAGGAGGCGGAGGAAGCGGTTTTAATATGGATGTCTTTTCAGGCACTTCGGGTTTAGGCGGAGGAGGAGGTTCTGCAAAGATACCCCTTTCAAGTATTACGGAATAGTCAGCCGCGCTGTACACAGAAACGATAAAAACAGTGAAAAACAAAACAAAAAATCTTATTTTCTTCATCCTTTTTATTATACCACGTAACCCCATTTAGAAACAACAATCTACCTGTTTTTGTCCTGAAGGGTTCTCCTGTATTTACGGTAGAAAAAAGCCCCTGAGAGCAGGATAGTTCCAATCCCGAGCAGAAGAAGCATCTTGTAAAATTTATCAACAAACCTCATATCAAAAAACAAAACCTTTATAAGGGTGGCACCAAAGAGTGACAGAGCGGCAATCCTCAGAGGCATTATCTTTCTTATTATCCCGATAAGGAGGAGACAAAAACCATAGAAGACCCAGAGGAAGGATAGTGCCGCTGCCATCTTCTCTTCAGCAAGGTTCCATATCCTGCTGAATGACGAAAAAGACTGAACGTTCAGTTCCACAAAGAGAAGGAGTAGAAAAAGACTCCAGAGGTATGGAACCGCCTTCCTTTCAAGTTCCAATTTCTCTATCTCCTCACATCTGTAAAGCGAAGCGGCATATGCAAGGGCAAAGAGCACGGCTCCAGCAGAAAAAAATCTGAGGTTCAACAGAAACAGGTAGCCATAGGAAAAGGGGGAGACAAAGTAGATATCAACAAGAACCTTGATGAAAGATGCGGTGACAAGAACAATACCCAGTGTACGGAAAAGCGGTATTTTCTCTTTGAACCCGATGAGAAACAGGAAGAAAGAAAAGGCAGCCCAGAGGATTGTGGTGAAAATGAAAGACAATGCCCTGACTGAAAGGTTGGATGACCTTCCTAAAAATGCGACAACCTCTATATTCAGACCGATGAAAAGGAGGGCAACAAAGATTATCCACAGGGCAGGGACCATCCCCTCCCTGTCTTCATCTGCTTCCAATCCACCCGCCGCATACAACCTTGCACTCCCCGCCACAATAACAAGCAGAAAGAGCAGCGGAAGGAACCTGAAACTTAAAATAAACGGGTGCCCAAAAGGGTAACCATAAGGATTATTATACAAAAAAACTGTATCCACTAATAACCACTTCAAGGATGCAGCCAGCAGGAACAAAAATCCAGTTTTTCTTAAAACGAATCTTTTGCCTAAAATGCCTGCTGTGAAAAAAAAGTAACCAAAGAGTGACCAGAGCACAGACGTAACAACCCACTTTGCATCAGAGAGGGGTCTTTCAAACCCTGAAAAGTATGAGAATATCTCCAGATTCATTATCCAGAAAAGCCCTGTTGCAAACAGAGGGAAGAGGACAGGGGGATACCCTCTCTCTTCTGAAGCAACATTCTTAAGTCTTCCAAAGAGAATGCCCGCCAGTCCCAGAGTACAGGCAGAGAGAAAGAGTGATATAAATTTCAGGTTGAAAAACAGAAAAGAACCATCAATCCTCCAGTAAGGTATGGCAGCATCAAGAAAAACGAGTCTGCAGACTACGAGAGCAAGTATAGATAATCCCCCGGTCCGCATAGTCTTTCTGTTAAGGAACGAACCAGCAACTATCAGTGCCAGTGCCTCGGCTCCCCATACTGTTGTAATCCAGTATCTTTTTACAATAATGGGTACAGGCAGGGTCAAAAGTCCTATGGCTGTACCGGTAAGAGCAAGGTATAGGAATCTATCATAAACATTAATTCTCCTCACCACTGCTGCAAGGATAAAGTGGTAAAATGCCATAAGGGTCGGGACCCATGGCAGGATTCCGGTTATACCCCTGTCAACCAGCATATTGTGGATTAAAATGAAGAATACCGCTGGATTCAGGATAACAAGGATAACATCTTCCCACATGGAGTTTCCCTTGCGTAAAATACTGTATATTGTGGAGATGAGGGAAAAGGTCAAAAAATAGATAACGGCAAATGTCAACGCCAACGGGAAGTCAGATAACATATACTGTTGCAGATACCAACCCCAAAAATAAAAGGCGGTTAAGAGAAAAGAATAAAATGAGAGCGTTCTCCATCTCTTAATGGCGGATGAATAGAGAACCCCGAGGTTGATAACCAGAAGGTAAGAGAAAAGTTTAGGTTCGTAATATACAACTACTGTCGGGTCAGCAAGCAGAAGAGGAACGGCAAAAGCACCCACCATACTCAGAAACGCCATCGGCAAAGCGTTGTGATATACAGCGACAGACATCCCACCAACAGCGGTAAGCAAAAAAAGGATAAAGGCAAACCCTGCTCCAAGCAGATTATAAAAATGGTAGGCGGTAAAGGTCGTAAGATAAAACAAGATAAAACCGAGAGCGGAGATGCCCTGTGCCAGTGAATCGTATCTCTTCTTATAGAGAAACTCACCAAAACCTATAAAAATGAATCCTGCCATAAATCCAAGGATGATACGTGCAGATGCACTAATCCATCCCTGTTCAAATGCATGCTTGACAAAAAAAGCAAGCCCGGCAGCAAGTATCAGAGCACCCACCCATACAAGATATCTCTCTCCTATAATCCTCTCCAGATTCAGCAGATGCTTCAGCGTTTTCTTATCCTCTGCGTGGGAGGGCAAGACTTCACCTGTTTCTTTTTCCCCTTCAAGCCTGACAGGAACCGGATAGGTTATTTCAGGAGGCGTAACCGCAGATGTCTTTTCAGGAGCAATCCCCTGTAAATCAGCACCGGGTGAAAGAATCTCTTTTTTCCCTTCAGCACCATCTACCCCTGTGAGATGTTTCCTGACTTCATCTTCCAGCAGATTAACCTTTTTACTCAGGGTGTTAATCTTATAAAAGATTACAACAATTAATACAATGAGGAATAAACCCCACATAAATCCTCCTTAAAGAATCTAAGGACACCTACGGTCTGTCTTCTTCTATCACCTCAAATCCAATCAGGGCAGCCAGGTCCTTCACCTTCTGTCTGTGGTCTCCGTAGAAAAGAATCTGGTGGGTGGTAAATGTGCGATAGTCGTACTTCTGGTATATCTGTTTGGCATTGGTTTTAACCGCTACCTTTGAACAGCAGGAATAGTCTCTGAAAGACTTCCACACAGTCTCTCCGGATATTACCTCTCCGGTAAGCAGCGATATCTGTCTTTTGAGAATATTTACCCTCATTATGGTAACGTCACCCTTATCCGGCAGGTCTACGTAGAACTGGGGCCAGCGGAACTTCTCCCTGCCGATGGAATAGGGAGCCCTGTAATTATCTCCGTAGGGATTGATGGGCGCACTGCAGTGGCAGACAGTAATAGCATCATTGAAAGGGTCAACTATAAAATCACCCATAAGCCCGTATCCACCGGTGAGATAGTGTCCCATGGCAGCAGTAACAATGCCCTCCATATCCGATTCGCAGACTGCAGGGATGCCGTGTAACTGAAATTCCGCAATCCCCGGCGACATAGAAGGACAGGGCTTCCCTTTTGAAAGTTGTGGGGTGCTCCACGTCATACTGTCAACTGTTATGGCATTTGCCTTGAATTTTTTCACGAACCTGTCCGCAGTCAGATATACCCTGGCTCCGTCTATCACATCCTTCTCTGTTATTCCCCCTATGTTTCTTTTATTTTTTATGGCTTTGTTCGGTCTCTGCTCATCAATCCATCTTTTCGCCACTGCCCTTGCCTCTTTTCCCGGGATTTTATCGTACTCTTTGAAGAAGTCCCTGTAGTCCATAATTTCCACATCCATACCCAGATTTTCTTTTAACCTCTTCAGAAAGAGTTCCTGATTCAGTCTCCACCAGTGTTCGTGGGGTTCCGCTCCGAAACCCTTTACCTGTACATCCAGGATTTTGGTACCCTTCATTTTATTAAGAACGCTGAATAACCCAACCTTTTCTGCAAGGTCTCTAATTCTTGCTGATGCGACAGACTCGGAGAGGTCAAAATCACTGTAGGAGGAGACAAGGAAATTAGTCCTATTCATTTTAGCCTCAGCCACTGCCCACTTGAACCCTATCTGAAGAGAAGGGAAGGGATTAACATCCACTATTATTGTGGGCAGCCCGGTGAGAAGAAACCTCTTATCTATGTGTCCTCCGAAAAACAGGATTATTCCTGCCAGGTCATCCTTTTTCTCTTCTATCTCCTGAAGAACTGCATTGCTCTCGCTGTCATCAATGTAAAAATCAGGGTCTCTCTGTATGAAATAATCCACCCAGTCTTTCCCGAAATATCTCAGGTCTGCATTACCAACAAACTCAATCTCTCTGCATTCTTTCTTTAAAACCTTTAATATTCTCTCTCTTATGTCCACGGGCAACCTTGCAAAAACTGTATATACCTTTGTCTTATCTCCCTTAGCCATAATGAACCCCTCCCTTTTATAGATATCCTTGAATTACATTTACAGCAGAACTTTATATATGAGAACCAGTTTGTATCTCATTCAACATTCGATTTTAATTCCACCCAAAGTTATCACGTATCTCTATAACTGTCAAGTTTGCTTATCGATGACTGAAAAAGTCGTTTGACAGCAAAAAAATGATGTGTTTTAATACCACTCTAATAGTTTTGGGGAGAAAGGGGAATTTCACTCTGAAAACAGAGTTGTCGGAATAAAAACAGACAAATGTATCGCAATGCAATCCGGAGACATATAAAATGGCTAAAATGTTTTTTCCTCAGTATGAAGCAGGTAGGAAGAAGGGTGTAGATATCGTTATCGGAGAGACGGTACTACAACATATCAGGAGAATGGGTGGCATAGAGATAGACTTTGAATGCAGCGGACAGGGAATATCCGGAAAAGATATTGTAAGGATTGAAAAAGGGCTGGAATCTTTAGGATGTCCCACGCCTGCTGAACAGCATTTTCTAAGTCAGAGCAAATTAATTCCTGGTTACAGGCTTGCCCGTCATTCAATGGTCATCAGGGATGATATTGATATTGAGGTTTTCATCCGTGATTTCGGGAGATACAGCATCTTAACAAATACTGTAGATACGGGCGTTGAACTATCTCCCTCTGTATCCAAAAGAAACGGTAAGGTTTTTTATAAGACTGAAGAGGATTTAGGAAATTATCAGGGGAAGATACTTGGATTAGCCATTGATGTGGGCACGACAACCCTGGTGATGCAGGTTGTTGACTTAGAAACAGGCAGAAATGTCGGAACAATAGCCAGTAAAAATCCTCAGATTGCATACGGTAATGATGTGATTTCAAGAGGAGGTTATGCCATGACCCATAAGGATGGGTTAAAGGAGATGCGAGCAGTTGTTGTTAACGGGATAAACAGCAGTCTTAAAGAATTGGAAAAAAATCTGAAGGTTGAAGAAGGCTCCATTACAAAATACATCTATGACGTCGTGGTTGTCGGAAACAGTATAATGAGAAGCATTATCTGCGAACAGGATACAGATACACTTGTGATTATGCCTTTTGAACCTTCTGATAAATCTCCTGTGACACTCGATGCTTCTGATATTGGGCTTAATGTTAATCCATACGGCAAGGTTTATGGTCCTCCTTTAATCGGGGGTCATGCGGGAGCCGACTGCCTTGCTGACATAATATCCACAAGGCTTTACGAAAGCGATGAGATAGAGATGATTATAGATATAGGGACAAATGGAGAGGTCGTAATAGGCAACAAAAATAAAATTATGACCGCTTCCTGTGCGGCAGGCGGAGCATACGAGGGATACCAGATTAGTTGTGGTGTCGGTGCCATAGAAGGCGCAATAACAAATATGTGGTCAGATAATGGGAAACTGCAATATAATACTCTCGGCAACAAACCTGCCTTAGGCGTATGCGGCTCTGGTGTAATAGACCTGCTTGCCGAACTTTTATACAGGGGTGTTATGAATGAACGGGCAAGAATAGGCGCCTCATACAACATCACAGATAACCTATCCATAACGCAGGATGACATAAACCAGTTGATAATGGCAAAGGCAGGTCTGCGCACTGACCAGGACCTTCTGGTAAAATATTTCGGAATAACCTATGACAGTGTATCAAAGATATATCTGGCAGGAGCATTCGGAAATTTCATAAACATTTCAAATGCAATAACTATAGGGTTATATCCGCCCATAGATAAGAACAAATTTGTCAGGTTCGGAAACGGAGCCCTGGCCGGGGCAAGAGATATACTTCTATCAAAGAAGAGGAGAACTGATGCCGAGATTATAGTAACTGCCATACAGCATACAAAACCAAATGAACTTGAGGGAACTGAATTCCAGTATCTGGTAGCCGATAATATATATTTCAAAAAAAGACTACCGTAAAAAAGAAGAAGGGTAACTGCTTCCAATATCCTACTGTGCCTCTATCCCAATCCTGTGCTTTATGATAACTGTCTATTCCAAGTGTAAGGGTCTGTTGGAAAAGCATTAGAATTGCAAAATATTGAAAATTCTGCCAAAATATAATAGATGATTACAGGCCTTAAAACCAGGAGGATTAAAAAATGACATGGACACTCTCAGGTACAGGGATTCTGTTCTTTGTCTCCATCCTTTCTTTCAGTGCCGCTAATGCAAACAGAAATGTCTTACCATGGAGATACAGGAGAAAGATAACCATAAACCACAAAAGTATTTTAGATTCTGACCAGCACAACTTTCCCGTTCTGATTACGCTGAAAGACAGAGACCTTAAAGATGTAACCCATGGAGGGCATGTTGCACAATCCCGCGGCGAAGACATCCTTTTTATTTCTTCTGACGGCGTAACAAAACTTGCCCACGAGTTAGAGAAATACGAACCGGAGTCAGGAGAACTTAGGGCATGGGTGAAGGTCCCTGTCCTTTCCCATTCTACAGATGCAGTCTTATATCTGCACTACGGCAATCCGGATTGTAAACCGCAGCAAAATAGAAATGCTGTCTGGGATGCAAACTACAAGATGGTTTTGCACCTGAACGAAAAAGGGGATTTACAAAAAGACTCTACCATCAACAGGAATAATGCTATTCTGGAAAAAGGGAAAAACCTCAAAAGGTATTACAGGATAAAGGATGTTAGTAATGTGGATACCAGTCGTTCAATAACTGTGGAAGGATGGACGGAGAGTAAAGATTTTCAGTCTGAAACAATACAGTCAGTAGTCTCCCGTTGGTCTCCTCTGGCAACACTTACAGACTTTGATGCCTATGATGCAGGCGAAACCTGCGGACTGGATTCAAAGGGTTTTTTGGGAGCGGTCTTTGACGGGCGATATATCTACTTCGTGCCTCAGGCCAATACTACCCCTCTGCCCAATGGCCAACACCGCCACGGTATTGTCTTAAGATATGATACCCATCAGGGATTTAAAGAAAAGAATAGTTGGAAGGCGTATGATGCAGGGAACACTTCGGGTCTGACAACAAGAGGATATTATGGAGCCGTTTTTGACGGAACATATATCTATTTTGTACCGCGGTTTGATGGGTATGACTATCATACGAGGGTCCTGCGCTATGATACGAGGGGAGAATTTACGGAAAAGGAAAGATGGTCTGCTTATGATGTCGGACTGCCCATCTCTTATCAGAGTGCAGGATTTGACGGAAGATATATATATTTTGCTCCCGGCTTTTCAAAGGAAAACAAGGAGATTAACGGCAAACTGGTATTACGGTATGATACCCGGTCAGGGTTCAGCGAGAAGAATAGTTGGAAAACCTACAATATAGGGAGTATATCAGGGTTGAGAACCGAAGACTTTGATGGTGTATCTTTTGACGGTAGATATATGTATTTCGTCCCTTTAAGACACAGTGTAGTTGTAAGATATGATACCCAGGGAGAATTTAAGGATAAGAACAAATGGGCAGCGTTTGATGCAAAACCGCTGGAGATGGAACACTGTGTGGGAGCTGTTTTTGACGGACAGTTTATATATTTTGTCCCTTATGACCACCATATTGTGGTGCGGTATGACACTACAGGCAGTTTTAATGATAATGACAATTGGAGCAGATATGACGTAAAGAATATCCCGGGGTTAAGAAAATACGGGTACGATGGAGGATTCTTTGATGGTAGGTATGTCTACTTCATTCCCTTTTTTCAGCGGGATAATAAAGGCGTAAATCAATTTCACAGTGAGGTATTACGTTACGATACGCAGGGAGACTTTAAGGACGCAGGGAGCTGGCAGAGCAGTGATGCCGGAAAGACATCCGGACTGAGAAGTATCGGGTATAACGGAGGTGCATCTGACGGAAGGTTTTTGTATTTTGCACCATGGACAGGGGGAGAAGGCAAGGGTTATAACATAGTCGGACACGGAACTGTATTGAGATATGACACGCTCAACGGAAACGGCTCTTTCAGCCTCAGATACTCTGACTACGGTCACAACGGCGGGCTATGTGCATCTGCGCCCGGTCCCACATTTATTGTAAACACAGATAAAGGTGTTCTGAGTGTATCTGCGAACAGGAAGATTGAACCGGGCAGACACCATATTGCGGGAACCTACGACGGAAGTAAAATCAGTCTTTTTATAGATGGGACTCTCGTTAAAGAAAAGAGCGGGTCAGGCAAGATTCAGGATAATGATGTAGAGATAACTATCGGCAGAATCGGAGGCGGATTGGGATATTTCAGCGGGACAATAAGAGAGGTAAGAATTTCAGATATAGATAGAGGTCCTGACTGGATTAAAACCGACTACGACAACCAGAGTTCCCCTACTACCTTTTACAGGATAGGCAGAGAAGAAAAAAATTGAGTTAACAGGATGTAATATTAAGTCTTTCTGGCAACAGCACAGAAGGGAAAAAGGAGGTAAAAGAAAATGTCTGCTATACAAGAAATACCGGTTGCACTGCAACTTTATTCAGTAAGGGAAGACTGTAGCAAGGATTTTATCGGGACACTCAGGAAGGTCTCTGAGATAGGATATGAAGGGGTGGAGTTTGCAGGTTATTATGGGATGAAGGCGGAAGATTTGAAAAAAAATCTTGATGAGATTGGACTTAAAGTTGCCGGCACACATGCAAAAATAGATACCCTGCTTGGAGATGAGATTCAGAAAACCATTGAATTTAACTCCACCCTCAGTAACAGATTTCTTATCGTCCCCGGACTTCCAAAGGAATATACGGGTTCAAAGGAGGCGTGGAGTAAAACAGCGGATATTTTTAATGAAATTTCTGAAAAGGTAAAACCATATGGAATGAGAGTCGGCTATCATAACCACTGGACGGAATTTAAACCGGTAGATGGAGAAATTCCCTGGGACATATTCTTTGGAACGGTCAGAAAAGATGTAATCATGCAACTTGATACAGGAAATGCTATGAAAGGCGGTGGAGACCCTGTAGAGATTTTAAAAAAATATCCCGGGAGAGCAGTTACAATCCATCTTAAAGAATTTTCGTCTGAGAACGATAAGGCAATCATAGGAGAGGGGGAGGTCAAGTGGAATGAGATTCTGAATTTATGTGAGACTGCAGGCAAAACTGAGTGGTATATAATTGAACAGGAAAGTTATGCCTATCGACCGATTGATTGTGTCAGGCTATGCCTCCAAAGTTTAAAAAGAATCCTAAAAGGGAGGGAATCATGATACAGACAGGGATATTTACAGGTGTTTTTCCTCATCCACTGGAAGAAAGGGCAAAGAGGATACGGGCCCTGGGATTTAACACGGTGCAGGCAGATGAGTTGCGGGATCTTTCTGCAGAGGAAATTGTGCCTTCATTATGTAAAGAAATCAGAGATACATATCGGAGTTATAACCTGCCCATTTCTGTAATTTCTGCTTACGTTAATCTCGTGGCTCCGCGGATTGAAAAACGGAAAGAGGGATTAACCAGGCTGTATCGCATATTAGAACAGGCATGGGAATTAGGCACTCCTTATGTAGCCACAGAAACAGGTACATTTAATCCGGAATCTGATTGGGTATCTCATGAAAAAAACCATACTCCTGAAGGATATGACGAATTTATCAAAGTGATACGAGAAGCGGTAAAGGTAGCGGAATTGAATGGGAGTATTCTTTGTTTAGAGACTTACGTTAATAATGTCATCGGCTCAGTTGAGGAATGTAAAAAGGTATTTTCAGATATTAACTCACCAAATCTGATGTTGTTGCTTGACCCGACAAATTACTTTGAAGTTCATAATATAGGCAGGATGAGGGAGACTCTGAATTTCATATTTGATGCTCTTTCCGACAGAATAGTCATTGCTCATGCCAAAGATGTTAAGATGATTAAATCTTCAGGGGTGCGTATGGAAAAAAATATGGGGACTAAGGATGAAGGTTTGAGTTTTCGTGGTGTAGGGAACATAGAACTGCCTGCGCCTGGGTTGGGACAACTTGATTATCCTTATTATCTCAAAAGACTTGTTCATACCTCCCCGAATATTCCTTTGATAATAGAGCACCTGACAGAAGACGATGTCCCTCGCGCAAAAGAATTCATTGATAAGATGCTGATTGAAGCCGGAGCATAAAATGAAGAAAATAAATTATAAACCACGTGACCCGAAGGGGCCACAAAAGGGAATAGGGATTATCGGCTGTGGCGGTATTGTGGAAAGCCATCTCGCTGCCTACAAGAAAGCAAATTACAATATAGAGGCAATGGCAGATATAAACATCGATAATCTTCAGGAACGTGCCAGACAGGTCCCGGGAGTGAGGACCTTCACTGATTACAGGCATCTTTTGAAATTGCCTGAGGTCAAGGTTGTTGACATAGCAACTCATCCGGGAGAGAGAGTACAGATAATAAGAGATGCATTAAATTCCGGAAAGCACGTACTTTCCCAGAAACCTTTTGTTCTGGATTTAAAGGTGGGGGAGAAATTGGTAAAATTAGCCGGGGAGAAAAACCTGCTTTTGGCTGTGAATCAGAATGGCCGCTGGAATCCTCCATGGAACTATGCCTACCAGGTTATCCAGACCGGTACGATTGGCAAGGTGATGAGCGTACATATGCGCTGTCATTGGGACCATAACTGGATTAGGAACAACCCGAAATTCAATGACCTCCAGCACATAATACTTTATGATTATGGAATTCATTGGTTTGACATATTGACTGTATGGATGGGAAATCAACAGGCCAAAAGAGTCTTTGCTTCCTTTGTCAAGGCTCCAGACCAGAAAGCTGCCCCTCCTCTTTTAGCACAGGTATTATTAGAATACGAAATGTCACAGGCGAGTTTGGTTTTTGATGGAAGCCAGAGCACAGGAGGTGAATTTTCCTTCTTCATCGGAGGGACTAAGGGCTCCGTCTTCTGTACAGGTCCTGACCTTAATCAACACATGTTGGAAGTACGAACCGGAGAGGGTATATACCGGCCGAATTTACAGGGAGCATGGTTTCCGGATGGTTTTCATGGGACTATGGGAGAACTTCTCTGTGCAATAGAAGAAAAGAGAATCCCATGGAACAATGCAGGTGATAACTTGAAGAGTCTGCGGCTTTGTTTTTCCGCATGCGCCAGCGCAGACAAAGGGAAAGCAGTGAACCCTGCCACAATAAACAAAATACAATTGTGACATCAAGATGTACTCTGACGGGATTTTAGGTTTTAAAATGACCGGAAGAAAGGGAAAGAAGATAGAATGAATTCGAGAGAAAGAATATTGAAAACCCTGAGGCATGAAGAACCTGACAGGATACCTGTAGACCTGGGAGCGATGATGTCCACAGGAATTATGGGTATGGCATATAACGGTCTGAAAAAGTATTTAGGGATAGAGGGCGGAAGAACAAGAATATATGACCTGGGTCAACAGCTTGCGGAACCCGAAAGAGAGGTCCTTGAAATTATAGAAGCCGATGTTCTGCCTGTCATTGCCAAAAGAAACCTTAAGCCTTCTGCAGACGACCAGTGGAAAGAAAGTAAATTGCCGGACGGTTCAGAATGCGAGGTTCCTGAATGGTTTAATCCTGAAGCATTGCCGGACGGTTCGCAGGTTTTAAAAAATGATGAAGGAATTGTTGTAGCAAGAATGCCTGCCGGCGGATATTATTTTGACGGCGTTCATCATCCCCTCGAATCTGTCAGTACAATTGAAGAGATGGAAAGAAAGGTTGAGGGTTATCTCTACGGGCCTATAGATGAAGAAACTATAGAAAATCTGCATAAACATGCAAAGCATTTATATGAGACCACGGATTATGCATTGATGCTCAATAGTGCAGGGAGTATCTACGAATTGGCGCAGGGATTAAGAGGCTGGGATAAGTTTATGATGGATTTGGCATCTGAACCGGAGTTTGCAGGTGCTCTGCTGGACAAACTTGTAGATACGCATATAAGAAGGCTTGAGAAAATATTGCCTGCAGTGGAAGGATATGTACAGGTTGTCCAGGTTGGTGATGACCTCGGGATGCAGGATGGCCCGCAGTTATCACCCCGGCTGTACAGAAAGGTTGTTAAGCCGAGACACAAACAGCTTTACCAGTACATAAAGCAGCATTCCAGTGCGTATCTGTTTTTACATACCTGCGGTTCAGTATATGAGCTCATTCCGGACTTCATAGAGATAGGGGTGGATATCCTGAATCCCGTTCAGGTCAGTGCAAAAAACATGGACAGCAGAAGACTGAAAAAAGAATTTGGTAAAGAGATTGTTTTCTGGGGAGGGGGATGCGATACCCAGAAGGTTCTTCCCCTGGGTACCCCGCAGGAAGTGGAGAATGAAGTAAGAAAGAGGATACAGGACTTTGCTCCTGGAGGTGGATTTGTTTTCAA
>CAYOYL010000080.1:0-7531 GCA_964408175.1 uncultured bacterium | reverse complement strand
TATGATTGTCTACGAACAGAGAGAAATTGACAGGTTATTGATAGAACTTGACGGTACGGAGAATAAATCAAAACTCGGTGCCAATGCAATACTGGGAGTAAGCCTTGCAGTAGCCAGGGCCGCGGCTGCTACCCTTGATATACCGCTCTATTTTTATCTTGGGGGACTTAAAGCCAATATTTTGCCAGTTCCCTTATGCAACGTTATAAACGGAGGGATGCATGCCGATAACAACCTAAACATACAGGAGTTTATGATAGCACCTCTCGGTGCAAGAACATTTAAGGATGGTTACAGGATGGTTGCGGAGGTATTCCAGGTTTTAAAGAAAACCCTTAAAGAGAAGGGATATATAACCTCTGTTGGGGATGAGGGGGGTTTTGCTCCAAGTCTGAAGAAGAATGAAGAGGCGATGGAACTGATAATAGAGGCAATTGAAAAAGCAGGATATAAAGCAGGAAAAGATGTTTCTATTGCCCTTGACATTGCAGCATCCTCCCTGTATGAAAAAGGAGGGTACCTCTTTGAAGGGAAAAAAGTAGGTTCGTCCGACCTTATAGAATATTATGAGAAAATAATAAAGAAATATCCTGTATTCTCCATAGAGGACGGTCTGGCAGAGAATGATTGGGATGGCTGGAATATCATGACTGAAAAGATGGGCAGCAAGATTCAGATTGTCGGCGATGATATATTTGTGACTAACCCGAAGATATTCAGAGAAGGCATAGAAAAAGATGTTGCCAATGCCATTCTTGTAAAGGTAAACCAGATAGGCACCCTGAGTGAGACTTTCGAGACTGTTGAGATGGCGCAGAGAAATACCTACGGAGTCATTATCTCCCACAGAAGCGGCGAGACTGAAGACTCTTTTATAGCCGACCTTGCAGTTGGTGTAAACGCCGGTCAGATTAAAACCGGTTCCCTAAGCAGGTCCGAACGCCTGTGCAAATACAACCAGTTGTTAAGAATTGAGGAGTCTCTCGGGGATACTGCAGAATATTACGGTAAATATCTGAAACATGAGAAGAAAAAATAGGAAGAGGTATCTTATAATTTTTATCAGTATATTTTTCGCATTAATCAGCATACCGAGACTGAAGAGTCTTATTGCCAACTATCGTAAACTCAAGTATTACAATGCGGAAATAGAAAGACTTCAGGCTGAAAACGATGCACTCCTTGAAAAAATCAAGTCCTTGAAAGAAGACCCTTATTATACTGAAAAAATACTGAGGGAGAATTATGGCTACATAAAGGAAGGGGAGTATGTATACAGGATTGAAAAGGAATAAAACAAGGAAGAAAAATGTACTCGGCTAAATTTGTCAGAGAAAATATAGACCTGTTAAAAAAGTCTTCAGAACTAAAAGGAGAGAAGGTAAGGTGGCAAGAACTTGAGGAACTTGATAACAGAAGAAGAAGGATAATATCCTTTGTTGAAGAGCGAAGACACTGGCAGAAGGCCTTAAACAATAAAATTGCTGATATAAAAGATGAGGTTGCTGCTAAGAACTCAATTCAGGATATGCTCAAACAGGCGAAAAAATATTCTGAAGAGGTAAGAGAAGGCGAGTCTGAACTTAACGAGATAGAAAAAAAATTTGAAGAGATAATATACTCAATACCTAATCTTCCGCACCCTTCAGTTCCTGAAGGAAAGGGAGCGGAAGATAATGTGGTGGTGAGAGAATGGAGCAAGGTCCCGGAAGACAGGGAATTTGAGGTACTGCCGCACTGGGATATAGGCGAAAAACTTGATATCCTTGATTTTCCGAGAGGTTCAAAGATTACAGGCAGTTTCTTCCCCGTCTTCAGAGGACATGGAGCTACACTTGTACGCGCATTGATAAACTTTATGCTTGACCTCCACAGGAAAAACGGTTTCACCGAGGTGTGGGTTCCATCTCTGGTAAACAGGGAAAGTATGTTTACGACAGGACAACTTCCAAAACTTGAAGAAGATATGTATCACCTGAGCGAAGAAGACTACTTTCTCATACCGACTGCTGAGGTTCCTGTAACAAACCTGCACAGAGACGAGGTTCTTTCAGAAGAAAAACTGCCTTTGTACTACGCTGCATATACACCCTGTTTCAGAAAAGAGGCCGGGGCATACGGAAAGGACACCAGAGGTTTGATACGACTGCACCAGTTTGACAAGGTGGAACTGGTAAAATATGTTCGTCCTGAGACCTCTTACGATGAACTTGAAACACTGGTGGGAGAAGCAGAAAAGGTACTGCAGGCACTTAAACTGCCCTACCGTGTCTTAAAGTTATGTACGGGTGAACTCAGTTTCGCAGCAAGCAAGTGTTATGACATTGAGGCCTGGGCACCGGGTATAAAGAAGTGGCTTGAGGTCTCTTCCTGCTCCAATTTTGAGGGGTTTCAGGCAAGAAGGGGTAAGATAAGATACAGAAATACAAAAGAAGGAAAGACCGACTACGTCCATACCCTTAACGGTTCAGGTGTCGCCTTGCCAAGAACAATAATCGCCATTCTTGAAAACTATCAGCAACAGGATGGTTCTATACTTATCCCTGAGGTTCTCAGAGACTATATGGGTGGTATAGAAAAAATTGGATAGACCAACAAAAGGTAGGTCCATATGTTTTCTTCCCTTGACTACTCAGGACTTCTGGAAAAATGGGTAGATTCTGCCCTCAGGTACGTTTATACCCCTCCTGACAGGACTGACCTTGAGTGTTACGGAACAGGATATAACAACTGGGGAGTTCAAACACACCAAAAGGCATTTGCTGCGTTTGCTGTGCTTTCTTCAAAACCTGATGCTCATAAAGAAAAACAAGCCATAGATTCTGGGGAGATGCTAAAGCATTCTTTGAAGATGTTGAGGTTTTCCCTTGAATCCCATCTTGAAGGAAACTACAGGTGCCTTGATGGAACAAAATGGGGGCATACATGGGTAAGCACCCTGGGTTTGGAACGGATGGCACATGGGATTGACGCTGTGAAAGGATACCTTACAGATTATGACAGGCGTCTGTTGAGAAAGGTTATGGTATCTGAAAGCAACTATCTTCTTGACGATTATTACAGGGGTTGTCCGGAGAAGAAAGGAGAGATTCAGGCAGGTCCCGTTGAAAATAACGACCCGGAGAGCAACATCTGGTGTGGGGCACATCTTCTTAGAACAGCACTTATGTATCCTGATGAGGCGAGGGTAAAAGAGTATGTGGAAAAAGGGACTGCCTTTATTCTCAATGGTATCTCGGTATCTTCGGATGCATATTCTAAAAAGATTGTTAATGGTAGGCCTGTTTCTCAGTGGTATGTAGGCAGCAATTTCTTTGACTCTTTTGCGCTGAACCACCATAGATACCTCAACATAGGTTATATGGTGATATGTCTTTCAAACCTTGCCATGCTTTATTTCTCATACAGGTTAAAGGCACAGCCTGTTCCAGAATTTATATACAGGCACGTAATGTCCTTGTGGAAACTCGTGAAACTCTGCACCTTTCCTGACGGCAGGCTGTGCAGGATAGGCGGTGATACCAGAATCCGCTACTGCTACTGTCAGGATTATGCCATACCTGCGTGGCTTATGATATCCGACCTTTATGGTGATGCAGACTGTGAGAAGTTTGAAAGAGGATGGCTGAAGACCGTCCATAAAGAGTTTGCTTACAATGGAGATGGTTCTTTTCTATCCAGACGCTGCAAGGGCATTTTAAACTTTTCTCCCCTATATTACACCCGTCTTGAGTCGGACAGGGCGGTGACTCTTTCAATGGGTGCATACTGGCGGAGATTTCTTAAGATACCTTCCGCTGGTAAGAGCATTATAGAGACTGTGAAGCAGACCTGGTATGATGGTTATCACGGTGCTCTTATGCAGAGAGGTAAAAACAGGATATCTTCTTTCTGCTGGAGGGCGGCACAACCTCCACAGGGGTTGTGTCTTCCCGCTGATAGAAGTGATATGGCGGAATGGCGTTGGAACTGTGCAGGAATGCTTATAGGATTAGGCAGAGAAAACTACCATAGGGTTACAGGACATAAAGAATACACATTCAAGGGAGGTTTTACTACAGCAGGGCAGACTGACCTATGCTCGGAAGGATTTATTGCGGAAGGACAGAGTGGTGTGGAAACACTCGGTAGACATACCATAGTATTTACCGCACTGCCGGATGATGCCACCGTGATAGTGATGCAGAGGTGCATCTCACCATCCAACCGCGTGTATGTTAAAGAGATAAAGGGTCTGCTGTACAACGTCCCAAATGACATTTTTAACAATAGTTACAGGAGATACTACTTTGAAAAAGGGAGGCATGAACTAAAGGGGTGCGGTGTGAGAAGAGAGAGGGTGGTTAAGATAAACTCCGGATGGATAAACATAGACAACTCCCTCGGCATTATCGGGGTATACGGTTCCAAAGACTTTTTTATCTATCAGCCTAATTTACGTCAGGCAGGACTGAGGCTTTCCCTTTATGAAAGCAAGGTACTGGAAACAGGGCTCTGGGCAGATGAGGTATGTTATCCGTACAAAAAAGGCACATTTTCCGTAAATCCTGACACGACGCTACTTGACATCGGTTGTGTAATAATAACAGGACAGACTGCCGAGGATACTGCAAAACAGAGGAAAAATGGTGTATATATACCGGATATAACAACAACCCTTGATGTCAGACCGCTGATGGTAAGGGGAGCAGATAGAAGGTGGTATCTCCATATTGTCAATTTCCATTCAGGTAAGGCAGAGGTCAGTGTCAGTCTTAAAGAAAACGTTGCACGTGCAGAGTCACTTACGGGAAAGGTAAAACCTGTAGTTGAAAATAGAGATATAAAGATGGTTCTTGGTGCAGGAGAGTCTGATATCTTAAAGGTGCAGTTCAAGGGGTGAAGGATAGATACCCCCCACCTGTTTCCTCCCCCTCAAGGGGGGAGGATAAAAGGAATGAGGGAATTAATCGAGCCCGTTGACCGAAGCACAAAGTGCAAGAAAGGGAGGATTTGGGGAGAAAAAATGTCTACTTTAAAAGATGTTAAAAGAGAGGTTTCAAAGATAGAAAAGGAGATTATCTCTTTACGCAGAGACCTTCACAGGCATCCTGAACTCTGTCTTGAGGAGTACAGGACATCTGAAAAGGTACAATCTCTTTTAAAAAAGGCAGGCATCTCCTTTGATATAAAGGCAAAGACAGGTGTCGTTGGATACATAAACAGGGGTGCTGATATAACCATAGGGCTGAGGGCGGATATGGATGCACTGCCTGTTGAGGAAAAGACAGGGCTTCCTTTTTCATCAGTCAACAAAGGGGTTATGCATGCCTGCGGGCATGACGGCCATACGGCAATTGTACTCGGGGTGGCAAAGGTACTGAAAAAATTGGCAAAGCATCTTAATGTGAATGTAAGGTTTATTTTCCAGCCCTGTGAAGAAAGACCCCCGGGTGGTGCCTCACTGATGATTAAAGAGGGTGCATTA
The DNA here is from genome assembly GCA_964408175.1 of uncultured bacterium. Lineage (GTDB taxonomy): Bacteria > Ratteibacteria > UBA8468 > B48-G9 > JAFGKM01 > JAFGKM01. The sequence goes on along the minus strand of CAYOYL010000080.1, from coordinate 2,064 downwards.
AAAGACGTAGACCATCTTATTGGATTTCACGTTTTCCCCTTTCTTCCCCTTTATAAGATATGGATAGGGAAGGGTGCTGTGATGGCCAACACGGATTTTTTCCGGATAACTGTTAAGGGGAAAGGCGGTCATGCGTCTTCTCCTGAAATTACAAACGACCCTGTTGTATGCTCTGCCTCTATTATCACCGGTTTACAGACAATAGTCAGCAGAAGGGTCAGTCCTTCAAAACCTGCGGTTCTGTCTGTGTGTAAGGTTTCAGGTGGAGATGCATTCAATATCATCCCTGAAAATGTTGAACTGACAGGAACCGTGAGAACCCTTGATGATGAAACGAGGGAAAAGATAAAGACAGAGATGAAGAAGAAGGTTGAGATGCTCTCTGCAGGTTTCGGATGCAGTGCAGAACTGGAATACGATACCTATTCTCCACTCTGCATCAATGACGTGAAATTTTCTGAGGGCCTTGAGCGTCTTGCCAAAAGTATACTTCCGGATAAAAACATTGTAGACTTTCATCCTATTATGGGCGGTGAGGACTTTGCATTCTTTTCTCAGAAGGTCCCATCTACATATATATTTCTGGGTATCGGGGATAAATACGGAGCAAACCACAACAACAACTTTTCAATAGATGAGAGAGTGCTGCCCTACATGGTAAATTTTCTTTCTTCACTGATTCTTAATCTGCCTTTTTCTACTGTCCCCTGACTGGATTATATTAAAAAAAGTATTGAATATGTGATGATGAGCCGGATGCCTGATTTTTAAAGAATTAACTCAAACCGAAGAATTCTCGGTATGCCTCATAAATCGCAAGATAGTTATTAACCGGAATGCTTGCAATTATTGCATTGCTTGCACATAGAACATGCCCTCCGTTACCCCTGCCCTTTTCCAGTGCCTGTCTTGTGTGTTCCTTCACCTCTTCAATGGTTCCGAACGAAAGGATGTTTCCGCAGTCAAGATTTCCAAAAAATGTTATCCTGTCTCCGAAACGTTTCTTCAATTCACCAAGGTCCATTCCTGCAAAGAAATCAATCTCAATGTATCCATCCACCTCGCAACCCGTCAGGAAATCATCAATTACTGACCAGAGATTTCCGTCACTTGCGTTTACAGCAAACCTTCCGAGTTTATGTATGTGCCGGGAAAGAGTTCTTATTTCCGGCACAATAAATCTGCGGTAAGCGACAGGCGATATCATAGGTCCTCTTGTCCCTGCAAAGTCACCGCCGACTCCGAACATCTCAATCCCGAGTGAATGATATTTGTCAATCAGAACTATTGTATCTCTTGTTCTTGCGGCATAGAGTCGGTGTACAAGTTCAGGTTCAAGCAACATCGTCTGCATAAGTGCAGTGTCAGTCCATACCCCGTGTGCGTAAGCAGGAACGAGAATTGGCAGGTCAATCTCAAAGTCCTCCATAGATTGTTTCAGACAATAATAGATAAAAAATGTCTCTTCCTTTATCACGGGGATGGTTGCTTCTGAACGTTCCACACGTAATTTTACATCCTCAACAGGACCGCTTGGAGGTGTTTCACACCTTGTCTGTGGAGAATTTTTTGAGGGGGGAGGAGAATTTCGCGGTGCATAAATCATGTCATGTTTCAGTTTTACTGCAAGTTCAACCATGTCTGTAGCTGTCTGTTTGACAGCTTCCTCCCATCTATGTTCCTGCACGTACGTGGCAAACCTGTTATCATACACATACTGTCTGCCAAGTATTGAATCCGCAACAGGCGGCTGGAGGACGTATTCAAATATCGGTGTCCTGTCCGGCTCTATATGCCTCAATGCCAATGCAATTCGTTCTCTTGATTCCATGTTCAAACCCGCCGTCACGGAAGACTGCGAATCGGGGCGGGCGGATTGTGCTTCGCACGGTCTCGGCACCAGCGAGTCATAGAGTGTTAATTCAGGAAAAAAATGTGCCTCGGCTTGAACCATGTTCAAACCCGCCGTCACAGAAGACTGCGAATCGGGGCGGGCGGATTTGAACCGCCGACCTCTTGGTCCCGAACCAAGCGCTCTAAACCAGGCTGAGCCACGCCCCGTAT
>CAYOYL010000079.1:0-5518 GCA_964408175.1 uncultured bacterium | reverse complement strand
AGAGGAAAGGAAAGAGTTGAGGTGCGAGTGTGGAAGCACAGAAGAAAGACAAGGCGAAGAGCGGAAGCGTTCTGACCAATAACCTTGCCCGGAGCTGTTTGAACTCTCCGGAGCTTGTTTTTCGGGCGCAGGAGGGTGAGTTCTCCGGGTGTCAGACTTCGCCGTAGTTCTTACCTGTGCTGAAGCCAAAGCCCGAAGGGCTGTTTCGAGCACGGGAACTGCTTTCTTTCCTCTGCATTTCCTTATGTCGGATTTTAGGGCGCAAAGGACACTATTTGTTGCGTATAGTCTCTTTTATAACCTTAAGGAGTGCAACCATCTGTCCCGGATACGTTATGTCACTCGGCAGGTGGTCTCCCCATAACCCTCCGTCTTTGAAGAAAACCACTGACCTTTGCGGAGCCTCTGCCTCATATATCGTTTCAAGTGTATCAAGCGACAATATCCTCAGTATACGCTCTCCTTTCTGGACAATCTGCCCTTTGACAACATCAAAAACAACAATACCTTCAGACGGCGATTTGACAACTATATCTTTTTCTCCTTCCGCCGGGAAGATGTATTGTTCTGCCGGTAGTTCAGGTTTTCCTTTCAACTGTCCTGTATGATACAGAAGGTTCATAATACCACGCCTGCCGTATTCCACAGACTCATTAGAAAGTATATTCTGAGGTGATAACTCAACCGTTATATGGGTAATACCTGAACTATATGATGCTGTTTCCAAAAAACCTTCTTCAGTTTTATGTGTCTGTTGCTTTATGAGCACATTCCAGGGGAGCCCGAATGCAAGCAGTGTCTCCATATCTTTTTTAAGTGTCCATGCCAGCGAAAGACTTGCCCATCCATGAAAGTCAAGTATCAAATCGGCATAACGGAGAAAATTCTTCCAGACAAATTCCGTAATAGTTCCGGCATAGGTATCTCTTCTTTCATCCTTTACGTTCCACGACCTGTTCATGTTACAACCGTGCGTAACACTTTGACAGAAACGTGCATATTCAAAAGGATACTCCTGCTGGTGCATTCTGACAGCCAGTGGATTCATAACGGGCAGAAAGATGATATCTCCGGAGACCTCATCCTCGCATATTTGAGAAAAAGATTCCGCAACAGAAACAATACCGTTAATCTCTCTTCCGTGCTGGCATGCAGTCACAGCCGTCAACGGTCCCGGTCTGGCTCCTCTTACCCGTAAAAGGGGTATCTGTGGACGAACTCCCTGAAAGGAGGTAGGGATGTCTATCAGCGAACGGCTTTTTCCCGCTTTGCGGTACGAACCTCTTTGCAGCATCTTCCTTTTACTCATACTTTTCTCCTGTTCTATTTCTCTTGTGTCAAATCTGTCTACTTTTTTGTTTTATTCTTTCCCTCATACCAATTTTCAAGATGCTGACCACCGATTTAAAATTCAACACACGGAAGATAGAGAAAAAATTACTGTCTGTTTTAACCCGATGTTGACCTTATTGTCTCACTCAGAAGGTGAAGCACTGTATAGAGCCTTCTGTTTTGAGCAGGACTATGGTTTATCTTTCTTTTCCCCTTTTTTAATTCCACGGTGGCTAATTCATCCGTAAAATCTGTCTTCGCAGTTCTCAAAAAAACTTCTCCATTCGGGTCTATACCCATTACGGTACCTGTGTGATTTGCCTCCACCCCTTCAATCCCTTCGGTTGAAGACCCTACGGCGTTGCATAACAGGATATATGCGTTGCTATGGTAAGCCATTGCCCTGTGTATCATCTCCCAATTTTCCTGGCGGGCATTTATCCGCTGCATACAGAATTTTGATGAAGGATTCTTCTCCCATTTTCCATCTCTTGCAGCGTGAGGAGCCAGGATTAAATCAACATTATTGATGCTATGAATCAGTCCCAGTTCAGGGAAATGGTTGTCGTAGCATATAGTAATTCCAAACCGTATATCCCCGGTATCAAAAACCCTCACGGATTCACCCGCCCGGAAATAAGAATATTCGTCCCCCGACAAGTTTATTTTTCTCTGTATGCCCAGATACCTGCCTCTGTCAGCCACCATCTGGCTGTTGTAGACAATATTATTGTCAATTTCTGCAATGCCTGCGCAGATACACAAAGAATAAGTCTTTGACATTTTCACTATTTCTGAACTCAGAGGACCTTCTGGAACCTTCTCGGCATTTTCAATCATCTTTTGGTGCCCCCCATGCCCGGTAAGCATCAACTCCGGTAAAAGTAGTAGTTTTGCGCCTGTCTTATGTGCATATTCGCATGCCTGTTTCACAAGAGCAAGATTTCTCTGGGGAGAAATTAATACAGAGTGCAGTGAAGCAACCGTAACCTTTATATCTTGCAGAATAGCCATTTTCTTCTCTCTCCAAATACCCTTTAACCCTCCTTAAAAGATAAAAACATCTTTTTCTCTGTTTATAATGATACGTCATTTAAAACAGTGATATCTCAAATCCTAAAAATATTGTCACCTTCAGATGTAACATAAATCACAAAAGTTATCAAATCCCTGAAGGGAAATTTTGTAATTGCGTTCTTTGCCTTATTATATTACACTATTCTCTGTGTAAAACCTCTCCATTTAAAAATGACAAGGAGGCAAAAATATGAAAGCGGCAATTACTGAAGGGAAAGGAGACGTAAGGTTGGTTGATGTACCTGTGCCTGAGATAGGTCCATACCAATGCCTTTGTAAGATTACTGCATGGGCTACATGTTCGGGAACAGATATGAAGATAATATACGGGAAACTGCCGTGGGAAGAGAAATACCCCGGGATACTCGGACACGAAAGCATCGGAACGGTGATACAAACAGGAGATAAGGTCAGATACATAAAAAAAGGAGAGAAATACCTGAGACCTACAGCGGTTTATCAGGGTAAAAAACTGGGAGAATATTATTCCGTATGGGGAGGATTTGCTGAATATGGACTGGTCACCGACAGTAAGGCACTGAGAGAAGACCATCCTGAGACAGAAATAGGGTATGAGCGCTACCAGTTGCAGATTCCGACTGATATAAACATCTCTCCTGGTGAAGCCATTATGCTAATCACACTGAAAGAGACATCCGGATATGTGGCAGATATGGGTGTTACGCTGAACAAAAGCGTTGTTGTTCTCGGTTCAGGTCCTGTGGGTTCATCAATGTGCCTGTTTTCAAAAATACTTGGTGCTTACCCCCTTATTGTCGTTGCAAGAAGAGACGAGCCGCTGGAAAAGATAAAGAGATTCGGGGCAAATTACACAGTAAACAATACCAAAGAGGATATGGTAAAGAGGGTTATGGAAATCACCAACGACAGGGGAGCAGACTACATTATTGATACTGCAGGGGACGTAAAACTCTTCACGGAAGCCTGCGGTATGCTCGCAGAAAACGGTAAAATCTCTCCTTACGCCACCTTCACGAGTGCGGATGCGTTAAAAGATATTGACGAGACAAAGATACTGAGAGCCCGGACAGGAGAGGTTGCAGCCCACAACTACCTGCTGGACCTAACAAGGATGAAGATAATTAATCTGAAGAGTTTTTATTCTCACACCCTGCCTTTTTCCCAGATAGAGAAAGGGTTTGAGATGCTGAAAAACAGAGAGGCATCCAAGATAGTCTTTGAGTTGTAAAGAGAGATTTGAAGGGGATTGAGGAGAGAAGCCAAAAAATTGACATTTTGAAAACATTATTGTATAATAAAATAGGTAGAGAAATAAAGTAAATGGGCATCCTTCCTCATCCTCTGGAATACAAGGGATGAGAGATAATTTGAACATCAGGAATAAAAAATGGAACACCTTAAAGATTTTTATAGTAAACTGTCTAACAAGAAGAAGATAGTCTTCTGGGTAAGTTTGTTCTTTATTCTGTTTTCCATTATTAGAGTTATTGGATGGCAGGCAGGAAAAGGTGGAGTTCCAGGGCCGAGAGACTATATAAAAAAACTTGCCAGCGGCTCACCCGAAGTAAGAAAGTTTGCCATGTACGAGGTCGGCAGACTCGAGTTGAAATCTGCTGTGCCCCACCTGATAAAAATAGTTAAAGAGGACGCCGACCTTTCAATGAAAAGAACCGCTGCTACAAGTTTGGGAAGGATTGACAAAGAGCAACTCGTTGCACTGCTCAACGAGACAGGTAAAGACATAAAATATATAGCAATGGAAGTGTTGATAAGGCTTGATAAAGAGAATATCTCACTTATAATGGAAAGGTTTCCAGAAGAGGACTCAGAGACCAAGGCTAAAATACTTTCTTACGTTGGTTCTGCAGGCATAGAGTATAAAGATACGCTACTTAACATTGCGGAAGACACGAAGGAAGATGTGCAGATTAGAGAGACTGCTTTACAAATAGTGGGAAAGTATGATATAGATGCTGAGACAGAGAGCAGACTGTGGAACCTTTACTATAATGACCAGGAAGACAAGATAAAAGAGATAGCATACAGTTTGATAAAGGAAAGGAGGGGAAATGACAAAAAATAGAGGGTTTACACTGATTGAACTTTTAGTGGTTATAGCTATTATATCTATGCTTGCAGGGCAGTTGTTACCAGCTCTATCAACCGCAAGAGAAAAAGGCAGACAGGCAAACTGTATAAACAACCTCCACCAGTTCAGTCTGGCAATTGAGATGTACTATCAGGACTATGATGATTATCCACCATGGCTTTCTAATCTATACCCTTCTTATTTAGCCTCAACCGGTAACTACTATTGTCTCACAGACATTAACAGGGGCAAAAATGGGAACGGTCATACATCTTATCCTGAGACAAATGATATACCACCCGACCAGATTCCCGGTGGAGAACCTTCTGAAAAACACACAGGAGGACTTGACGGTTTTAACCAACGCAATCCAGAGATAACCGCTAATAGTTATATCTACGAATTCAACCCTAACGAATGTAACTGGTTTATGGACAGCGTGGACCCCGAGACAGCATTAGCAGCAAATACCAACGGGGATGATTTTGTTTCATGGAAAGAGGCCAAGTTATGGCAGGCATCCCATGAAAGGCACAGGGGACAGGTACCTATAGTAAGGTGCTTCTGGCACCACCTCAACCACGGACAAAAGGTACTGAACCTCGCATTCAGAGACTATAATGTTTTTACCAGCGGACCTGAGTGGGAATCCACCTCTTACTGAGTCTTTTTGAACCACTCAAAGGTTCTCCTGATACCATCTTCTATCTTAATAGAGGAATACCAACCTGTTAAGCGGGTTATCTTTTCAGGAGAGATACAACTTCTTATGACCTCTCCTCTTCTCGGCTCAGCATATACATTTTTAAGGTCAAGGCCTGAAGATTTTCTTAGATAGGCAAAGATATGGTTGACGCTTGTTTCTATACCTGTCCCTACGTTGAAAATACCATTTACGTTGTTTCCCAGCATTATCAGGTTGGCGTCAACCACATCTTCAATGTAAATAAAGTCCCTTGTCTGCTCCCCGTTACCAAAGATGACAGGCGTCTTTTTCTCCAGTATATTTGTAGAGAATATCGCTACCACACCTGCTTC
>CAYOYL010000078.1:0-3109 GCA_964408175.1 uncultured bacterium | reverse complement strand
GTCAAGAGACTTGAGAATATCGCTGATACGCTGACTGGTAAGTACATTGCCAAACGGATGAATATGACTCTTGCTCCATGTTTCGCAATGGCTTAACGGACCTCCGCGTTGGGCAAGGTAATAAGCCATACACAAAATCTGCTGCCATAGTGCAGGGAAGCAGGTCTTTAATACTTTATTTAGATTCAGTTCTTCGGAGATGCTGTCCAGAACCATTGCAGGTCCCGCAACCAAAACGGTAGCCGTTACTGCAGGGTCTCTTACCGCTGCCTGCTCGGGATTAAGCCGCTTTGACGGAATAAATGCGCCTGTCCGTGGTTCTACCTTTCCAACGCACACCTGTTTATTGCGTGACTGCTTCTTTTCCTTATCCCAGTAAGATACCGCTTCGTAAACATAGGTCATCCCGGACTCCTTGTTTGTCTGATATACCTTATATGCCATATTATCCCCCTTTTCATAGTTATAATTATAACTTGTTTCAAGCGGAATGTCAAGGGTTTAATCAAAGGAAAGTGTTTATTGTGAAAGGATTTCAGATTTCATAGTTATAAAAAGGGCGGGAAATTAGGTCAGTAAGAACACCTCCCATAAGAATCGTTTTTTCACCCACCATCCTTCTGATTTTCAATACAGTATTCGGCGTATCAAAGCCATTAACTACAGGCTCAAGAATCTCTATGCCCAGTCTAAGGACAAATGGAAGGAGGGTTTCAATCTCCCCATGCCAGTGGTAGCAGATATAGTTTTTGTTACCGGTTTTTAGTATCTCTATTAATTCCTTATCGTATCTCAAAACTAATTCGGAAAAAGTCTTTCTTATATCGTGAAAATACCCAACAGGTAGATCCGGCGGAGTAGCATACTCAGCTCCTCTTATCCTTATCACAATGCCTGAAACTGACCTTGATATAAATCTGTAGAGGTTAACAAGACGTTCCTGCATCTTATCAAGAAGTTGGTATATGAACTTAGGCGATGAGAGTATAAAATTGGGCATATCACCCGGAGCAAATAGTTCCGCAATAACTGCAAGTGGGTCAGGCAGGGCGATAACAACAACTCCTTTATCCCCAAGTGTATTAATAATCTGGGTAAAATCAGACAGGTCGGGTTTGAAAGGGATATATGGCAACTCAAGAAATTTCCTCATATCTCTTTCACTTTCTACCCATGGTTTTTGAATCCACTGATGTACACTCGTGTTTGCCGTTCTGGCAGAACGTGTTAACCGACCCAGACGGGTATTCACTGCAAGATGCACTGTTCGGGAAAGTGGAGTATCCTGTACCTCCTCTGCTTTGACATCTATACTTCCGGGAGCAGAGAAGAAGAAACCGGTCTTAGGGCGATAGAGATGGAATGTATCCTGACACTCTCTTGCAACCTGAAGAAGTCTCTCATAACTCTTATGGCCTGCCCAGAAACTGTTTTTATCAAAAGGGTCTATCTTATAGAGAGAAACCGGTACCCTGTCAGGCATTCCACCTATCAAGACCGTCATAATTCTTTCTTTAGGTGTCATATATCATCACCCCCCAAGTATTCTGTCAATACTCAGGGAAGTACTATAAACTACGGCATCTGAAGAGTATTTGTAGGGACCTATCTCCGCCGTCAAAAAACTGTCATATCCGATTTCTTTCAACGCCTTCATAACCTCAGGCCAGTTAACATCTCCTTCCAGCAGGTCGCAAAAACCCGTGGCATTCCCGGTGCTTAACTTAAAATCCTTCAGGTGTATCCTTTTAATCTTCTTCCCCAGAATTCTTATCCACATTTCGGGGAAACCCATTATCAAAATGTTCCCGACGTCAAAATAAACTCCTACATAATCTGACCTTAACTCCTCAACAAACCTTTTCATCTCCAGTGGGCTGAGCAGAAATTTATTCCATACATTCTCTATACAGATGGATACCCCTGTCTTTTCAGCAGTATCAAGTGCTTTCCTTATTGATTCCTGACTCCTCTTATATGCTGTATCATAGCCGACAATGTCACTGTTCGCCCAGTCTGCTTTTACCACTCCCGGCACCAACAGCAAAGCATCTGTCCCCATCCAGTTACATATCTGTAGAGACCTTTTAAGCAGTTCTTCTCCTTTTTCTCTACCTTCAGGGTTATTGCTTGTAAGTGGATACTGCCAGAACCCCGGAGGTAAAAGACTTGCTACCTCAAGACCTGCGGCTGTAACCTTATCCCTTATCCTCATTACATCAGACTCCTTACTGTCCATATTTAAAATGCCGCCTTCCACAAGGATATTCAGTTCAACACCCTCAAAACCTGCATCTTTAATTATCTTCAGACTACCATCCAAACCAATACTCTCCGGAACCGCTCCTATATTTATACTCTTCTTCATTTTCCCCTCTATGTCTTCAGATATGGTCAAGATGCCCTAAAAAAAGATTAAACGGTAAAAACTGCCTGAGTGTATGTAATACCACTTCTTCTATTTTTTCAGGTGCCCAGAATGATAAGCCAAACAAGAGTCTTACCATATCCATTTCACTCAGAGCGACCTCGTTTTTCCCCCTGCCTTTTTGTATTATAAAACTTCCACGCTTTTTACTCATCACTACCGATTCTTTGTCTTCCATTGTAAGCGTCACCTCTTCACCCTCAGGGAAGAAAAAACCCGGCTGTCTTGAAAAAAGTTGCAGTGTCTGTTTAAGGTTCACTATCTTAATCATCAGACCCGGGCTGACACTCCAGTTTGACGCCGCAGAGATTATACTCTCGGGGACATCAGAAAAGTCAGGGAAACTCAGGGAAAAACTCGCAAACCCGAAACGCTCGCTCAGGTGTCTTAAAATACCCGGTATCATCTCACTTTTACCAGCAAACTCAAAGACCATTTTACCTGCATCACGCGACTCTGTGGCAGAGATAACGATAAAAGCGAAATCCTTACCTTTTCCAGTATAGTATACTGCGAGCCCCGGTTTGGTATATATCTCTTCAAAATCATTTTCCGACCTTCTCTTCCTGTAACTGAGACCGTTGTAAGCACCTATCATCTTTGAAAGGATATCTTTTTCACCACCATACCTTTTCGCAGCAAGAGACTTAATACCTACCCTGTGAATACCTCTGGGAGATA
>CAYOYL010000077.1:0-20105 GCA_964408175.1 uncultured bacterium | reverse complement strand
GGCTGTAGTGATAATAACGGAGGTGCATTATGATGCTTAGATATGCCGGTGTTCTGTTCTTTTTATCCTTCTTCCTTCACTCTGTTCTCCTTGAAGGTGGCTTCAGGTTTGCGGTGAGTCTGACATCTGAAGGAAAGCCAAACGCTACAATTGTTGTTTCAAAAAAACCGACAAAGGCGGCTCAACTGGGGGCATATGAACTGCAGTGGCACATAAAACAGATGTCAGGTGCGGAGTTACCAATAGCAACTGATGAAACATCTGTAACCGGTAACCGCATACTTGTGGGAGCAAGCCGATTTACTGAAAAACTGGGGATTAACGCATCAGGCTTCAAGTCCCAGGAATACGCGGTAATGTTCCGTCCCAGAACAATTATACTGGCTGGAAAAGACAAAGAGGACTACGGGGAGGTGGCATATGACATTAACAAAAGTCCCTCTGCATCCAGTACATGGCCCGGCATCTGGGATGAACAGGGAACTCTTTATGCAGTCTATGACCTTCTGGAGAGGTATTGCGATATCCGCTGGTTCAACCATACCGAGTACGGGATAGAGATACCTCAAAGAAGAACTATCACCTTAAGGGGGGCAACCCTAAAAAGAAAACCATTCTTCCATTACAGATTTGCCTGTTATCATGACAGTGCAAATTATGACAGATACATTTCCCTTCAGCCGAGGAGTGCAGATGACTGGAAAAGGTTTGAAGAACAGATGTATCCTTCACTACATAAGAGGTTTACCGGCAACAATTACACAGCCGCGAAGAGAAGTTTTATTACGCTCTTCAGGCTGAGGATGCGCGAAGGAGGAGAAAACGTACCGGGCAACCACTCTTTATACGGATATTATCAGCGGTTCTGGGATGAAAAATCCCCCAATTTTGAGGAGAAACACCCCGAGTTTTTTGCGAAAGGATATCAAGGTACTCCGCCCCAGATGTGTTATACCAACCCCGGTCTTATAGCACAGGTGGTGCAGGATGCAAGGGACTTTTTCGACGGGAAGGGTAAAAAGGTAGGTGCACTTGCATCTGGAGACTATTTCTGCGTTGAGCCTATGGACAACTCCTTTTACTGTAAATGTGAGGGTTGCAGGAAGTGGTACGGAAATAAAGGGGAGAAGGATTTTTATTCCAAAGGGACATACAGCGACTATATGTTCAACTTTGTCAATGAGATTGCCAAGGAGGTCAAAAAAAGCCATCCTGACAAGTATATCGTGACATTAGCCTATGCTACCCATGCATATCCACCTGAAAAAATAACCCTTGAGTCAAACGTGGCGGTTCAGTTCTGCTTTGCAACCAACCGCGGCTCAGTTTACAGCGAAGGCTATTATCATGAACTAAACCTGCTGAAAAAATGGTATCTGGAGTCTCAGAAATCGGAAAGGCCTATCTATCTCTGGCTCTATTATACATTTCCGGTAGAAGGTGCAGTAAATGGTAACTACCACTGCTTCCCCGGTTTTTTTGCCCATGCTATAGGAGAACAGTTCAAGATATTTCATAGGTATGGCATCAAGGGGATGTTCCACTGTGGATACGGGCAGGAGGTTGAAGCATATGTAACATACAGACTGATGAACGACCCCACGCTGAATATTGATGAACTGCTTGATGAATATTTCAGTAGGTACTACGGAAATGCCTCACAACCTATGAAAGAGTTATATCTTGCCATAGAGGAGACCTATACAAACCGGGAAAACTATACTGCAAAGGTTGGGTCCAGCCAGGAGCGTTACTGGAGTTACCTCGGTACAGAAGAGAGGATGAAGAAATTTGGAGGTCTGCTCCAAGATGCAAAAAAATTAGCAAAAACGGATACTGAAAAAGAACGCATAGAACTCTTTGAGACTGGGACATGGGAGTATATGATGGAAGGTTTCACCAAATACAACACAAGGAAAAAGGCGCCACTTCCCACGGTAACTGTGCCGAAGGTAGAAAACGCAGGGGGTGTCCCTGAAAAGGTTGACTGGGAAAAAGGGATAAAATTACCTGAAGGATGGTATGTCAGGGGAAGTGCAGACCGCTCTGAGAGAAATCTTGAAGGTAGAATTGCACATGACGGAGAGTTCCTTTATCTCAGGCTGACTGACTACTGCGAAACGGAAAAACTCGTTGCTTCTGCTTCGGTTTTCCCTTATGATGACTGGGAGGTCTTTGTTGCAGAACAGAGAGACCTGCCTTACAGACAGTTTGCATTTGGTCCAGGAGGTTTGATTGTTGCCCTGTCGCACGGTGAGGTTGCGTGGAGAAATAATGTAAAGATAGAGGAGCACAGCGTAAAATTCGCATCAGACACAAAGGCACCTGACAGATGGATTTCTTACATCTCCATTCCTTTCAGTGACCTTACGCAGGATGGTATTAAACCTGATGAAAGGTTTTATATGAACATTATAAGGGTATCGTCCCCTGCAATAGGTAAAAAACACCCGCTTTCCATAGACTCATGGACATCTTATGTAACGGTCCATGAGGTTGACAGACTCGGTGAATTTATACTGGGGAAATAATTGACAACTATGATTGATAAAAACAGAAAACTGACATATATCTTGGCGGTTTATATAATCTTTGTGCTCTTAATCGGGATGGTGGAGGGTGGATACAAAAGTACCTTCCCTGAGTGGATACTTCCCGTTGAAACTGCCGGTGTTCATTCTGCCTGGTTCTCTTCTGAAGAGACGCCTCCACTGTACAGGGTGGTAGATGAAGCGACAGGCAGGTGGTGTCTGGAATATAATGAGGTATCACCTCTTAAGGTTAGGGTGTTTTATACTGAGTTTGACCGTGGACTGTTAAACGGTCATGATACCCTCCGTTTCAGATGGAAGGTGATGGCAGACAACACATGGGTGCAGGCTCAGGTATCAGGATATCCTGAATCAGGGAGAGAAAAGAGGAACTATTATCTCAACAAACGTCCTCCCACAAAGGGAGAATGGCAGGAGGTCTGGCTTGACCTGAACCATGATGATGACCTCGGGGCAGGCTGTTCCGATGCTGCAGACGGAAAGGTAAGGGTCGCTTTTACGGTAAAACTGTGGGATATGGGAGAACTCAGCGACCCGCCTCATGTCCTGTTGCGCATAGCAGATGTGAGGTTTGAGAGACATCCTTTACGCATAGAATGCGACCTGTACTCCATAGAAAATATTGAAGATGGTGCTTTTAAAGGACAGAGGTATCCGCTGGTTATTACTAACCGTTCAGACCAGAAAGAGTCAGTTAGACTGGACGTAGATACTGCCGACCTTAAAGAGTTCAGTGTAACCTTTTCAGAGAAAGAATTTGATATCCCCGCAGGGACTTCTCACAGTGTAACGGCAGAGATAAAGATTCCTGCTGACAGAGCCGAACACCTGCCGCCCTTATATAATGAACAGGCAGGCATTTTTGCCTCTACTGAAAAACACCCCGAACATATTACAACGTGGTACCACAGTTTTATGCTCTACAGACTTGTTGGAGCCATACCTCCTAAGACAGGCAGATATCCGCGTTTTAAAACAGACGAGGAATGTAAAAAAACAACTGCTGGAAGAGATACTGCGACGGTGGATAAGAGTGTTGAAAGACTGCTTGACATACCGATTGAACCTCCAGAACTCAGACACGGCTATTCAGGCTCTTATATGGACCCCGGGCCGCCGATGAAACCGCTCCGCTTTCACGGACCCGGCAAGCACTATTCAGAGAGGACTGGCGGCTATGTTGATATAAACAGAATGCCTGAGCATGTACAGAAGGCTGCTGCATTTGCACATCACAGTTACCTTTCAAGCGCGGCATACACGCTTGCTGATGCATGGTGGAAGACAGGAAGAAAGGAATTTGCAAGAAGGTCTGCAGATATACTTCTTGTTTATGCCGAGAGGTATCCTAAATATTCTCTGTGTAATCCCTACGCCGTAGGTTATCATTCAAGGGTTGGTCATGCTATGCTTGGAGAATCGTGGTGGTTTCACAGGATGCCTGAGACATTTGACCTTGTCAGAGCATCAGGGGTGATTACAAAAGAGGAAGAGGAAAAAATTCTGAATGGTCTCATTATACCTGCTATGATAACGATACGTACACACCGTGTGGCAGCGAACCAGCAGGCAGAGATTAACGCATCCTATGGCAAGGCAGCACTGGCAGCGGAAAGATGGGACTATGCAGCCCAGGCACTTGACGGCGAATATGGAATAAGGGCACAGTGGAGGATGGATTTTGACCCTGATGGGTTTTCAATGGAAAAAGAGACAGGCTACCACTTTGCAGCACTCTTACCATTTGTTGAGTTTGCAAACTGCCTTGAGGCAATGGGGGTTGATGTATACGACAGGAATTTCAAAAAACTTTTTGACGCTCCAATAACCTATCATGTCAGCGGACGTCCACCCTTCAACAATCTATACCTTTATGCCTACAGGCACTACAGAGACCCGAACTACCTTCCGCTTGTTGCTTCTCTTTTATCTCCTGATGAACTACCGCAGGATGCTGATATTAACCCAGAATACTGTAATTCTACGCTTCAGTCTGCCGGATACACCATACTCAGAACAGGAAATGAAAAAGAGGGTTTGAGAGCCATTACCATGAATTGGGGATGTCCTTCTCACAGGGGTGGTAACGTTCTTTTAAATCCCCTTTTCATATGGAAAGGGAACAATCTTAATGAACATGTTTTGAGAATAGGCTATGGATATGGACAGAGTGGATTTTCTTATACTGCAGCAGCAGGCAACTCAATTGTAAGAGATGGGAAAAGTCATTCAATGTTAAGAGCACACCAGGTTGCACTGCTCGGGGGTGATACCCCTGCAGGTAGATGGACCAGTCCACTGCACAGACCGCTTTATGCTGGAGTGGAGTGGTCAAGAACCGCGGCTGTATGCGGAGATAGTTTTGTGCTGATAGACCAGACCAAAAGCGACGTTCCTGGAAGATTTGACTGGTTTACATATCTGCCTGCCTCAATCGTTGCTGAACAACCTGAGATGAAATGGCTGCCTTATATTTCTCTTCTGAAGGAAGGTAACGGCTATGACTTCCTTCAATCTCCGGAGATAGCAGACCTGAAAAAAACTAATGAAATAAATTTTTATTACAGGTTAAAAGAAGGGAAAAATAGACCGCATGGTCAGCTCAACCTTATCTCTTCTGCCTCCACTCTACTGAGGGCAAGGGGATATGTGCACTGGCATCCAGAACTTGTTCCTCTTATCATCCAGAGGTTTGAAGACAAACCTGACCTATGGTCAATAGCAGTGTATACGGGGAGCGAGGAGGATATTGCAAAGAGTACAGCAGAGATAAAAAAGGTTTCTGTCTTCCGCAACGGGGTAAAACTGTCCGAAAACGATGCAATTGCCGTGAGTATAACCAACAAACAGGGCGTTTTTCTCGTTATGACTTCGAGATATCCGGGAAGCCATACGGTTCAGGAGATGAAACTTGAGGGACCGTTGGGCATAACAAAGGTAAGGTAAAAGGAGAGAAGTACCATGGGTAAAAGAGATATGGTGCTTAAGGGTATGTCAAGAAGCAAAAAAGAACCTATCCCGAGGTGGGATACAGAATGGATTGTTTTTGGACCCATCCCCAACGAAGGGTCTAACTCAACATGGCCTGGAAAAATTGGATTTTCAAGACTGCCTCTTGACGCAGCAATCAGTATTCCCTCAGAAGCAAAAATCCTAAATACAGTCTATAAGCCTTTAAGGGTTTACAGTACAGATGGAAAGATAGACTTTACACGGGTCTTTGACAATCTTACAGGCTGCCCTATATGTTACATAATGACAGTACTGAATGCAGACAAAAAAGGATATGTCCCTGTTTCTTTTGGGGCATCGTGGGGTACACAGTGGTGGGTAAACGGAAAGACCGTATACGAAAGTACCTCTGGAAATATGGGGAGCCCTGATGATATTTCAATCAACCAGTTTTTATCTCCTGTAACAAAGGGTAAAAACATCTTTGTGTGCAAAATTATCGCTGGTACTGAGACTGACTGGAATATTCTTATTGGAAGGTTACCTGTAACAGAGAGTAGAGGCAGAAAGATAAAAGAGGTGCCGGAAAAAAGAGAGCGGGTTGAGGAGAAGACTACAGACTATGCAACAACTGGTCTGAGAATAGAACACAGGCCCGGAGCCGTTGGGATAAAAGAATCTGCCAGGCGGGCTAAGATTATGTCCCTGCACGGTGTTCAGGCACACTGGATTTCCGTGGTAAATCCGAGGGGCATTCCTCTTGCTCCTTCATCTTTTCTGCCCTCAGGGGAATGCACCGACGAAAAAAACAGGGAAAAACTCAAGAGGCAGGTTGCTGAGATACACAAAAACGGGATGAGCGCAGTTTCATGGTATCCTGCTGTATATTCAGAGAGCACAGCACTGAAACATCCTGACTGGAAAAGCATATCGTTCAAAGAGGATACCGGAAGGAGATACAAGAGCGACAGTAATGAAAAGGAGTTAGCAGGAGAGAAAAGATACAGTCTCTGTTACAACTCACCCTATGGTGATGCCCTTATTAATTTTGTTATTGAATCCATTGATACATATGGTCTTGATGGATTCTGGTTTGACGGAACCTTTCTGACTCCCGGAGATTCTCCCGGGTGTGCATGCAGGTACTGTAAGAAAAAGTTCAAAGCCGACACAGGCCTGAACTTCCCGGAAAAGATTGACTGGGAGAATAAATCTTACAGAGAGTGGGTCCTGTGGAGATACAATGACTATATGGCTTACTGGGCCCGTCTTTCGGGAAGTGTACACAGAAGATTTCCCCAGGCGCGTATTGTTGTCAATCAACTCCACAGACTCAGCCATTCCTGGTTTGCAGGGATTCCACTGAACCCTTACAGTGGGGATATAATTGCCGGGACTGAGTCAGCAGACAGTCCTTACGTTACAGCTTTCCACTCCCGTCTACAGAGGGCATACCAGAAAGAGTACTCTGAGATATGGATGGGTCTGCACAAACTTTTTACAAATACTGAAGCATGGCCTGTTCAGAGTGCCCCCATCAACCGTTATATGCACCATGCAATGGCTGCACTGACAGCAGGTATAATGCCGTCCTTCGGGACGCCAGACCCTGCAGAAAAACTATCTGACGCATATGACAGACTCTCCGCAGTAATAAACCCACGAAAGGAGTTTATCTCGCCCGATTCTTTTAAATACGCAGGGCTTCTATTGAGCCAGCAGGCAGAGACCTTTTACTTCAGCAGGTCATCCGGCAATCTCTTCCCTCAAGACTACTGGTTTACATCCTTTGGCATGAACAACCTTCTACTGGAATCAGGCTTTCTTACGGATATAATATTTGATAATGTAATAGACAGCGGAATACTCTTTGAATATCCTGTGGTTATTGCTCCTTTTTCTGTAGCTCTCTCTGACAGGCAGATAAGAACACTTGAAAGGTATATACATGAAGGCGGCTTACTCGTGACTGACAGATACCTCGGGGCTAAAGATGAGTGGGGCTGTAAGGCTGACCATGAGAGAGCGAAAAACATCATTGGAGGGAAATCTCAAATGCCCCCCAGACCTGAAGAGCCACTTGAAAATCTTAACCCGGGTTATGAAATAATAAGACTGGGCAGTGGAAATTGCATAGTTTTGCAGGGCAACCCAGGACTATCTTTTTACAAAGACAAAAATTCTGAACTTTCTCATTCTTTCAAAGACCTGATATCCCGTTTTGCTCCACCCATAATTCAGGTAAAAGGACCTGAAGGATTTAATATAGGGATGTATAAAAAATCGGGCAGGCTGATTGTGCATATACAAAATTTTATTCCATGGAGTCAGTCTGAAAGTTTTCCAAATCCTGTTCTATGCCGGCCTCGGGAGACAGGAAAGATAAAAATTTCATTGAGGGGACTTAGGGTTTCAAAGATATTTATGCCCCTGACACATCCCCAGAGAGAACTCAGGTTTGTAAAGAAATCTGAAACAGTTGAGTTTGAGATAAATCGCAACATCGGATGGGGAGAGATAATAGAGATATATCAGTAACACAGGTATTAAATTCTTTTCAATCTTAAAAGAGATGAGGATATTACTGAAGTTTTGTATTCTTTTGGTATCAGGACTGATTTTTGTGCCCTCCTTACTGCAGGGAGATAATCCTGACTGTGATACGGACATGATTGTTTTTGTCGGTTCTGCTCCGGATGCACAGGGGAATCCCAGTCGTGCTCTGTTTCGCATAAAGAGTGACGGTACACAACGCCATCAGATAACAACTGCAGGAAACCTCCGTTCTCCTTCTGTCTCTTCAGTAGGGAAAAAGATAGCATATTTCCGCTGGCCTCAGATACATGTATGTGACTGGGACGGCAGTAATGACGTTAGTATAACTCCCACAGCAAGAGAGCATTTCAGACCTTCATGGTCCCCGGACGGGACAGAGATAGCATTTACAACAGACCGCACGAATGATGGAGAAATTTTTCTGATGAGATATGACGGTTCAAACCAGAGAAATCTTACATGGCGTTCTCTTTCAAGCGAGATGAGTCCCGCGTGGTCACCCGATGGCAAAGAAATAGTATTTATATCCAACAGGATGGGAAGGTTTCATCTATTTCTTATGGATAGATATGGAAGGAACCAGCGGGCTATAACAGACGGCACCTATACATGCCGCGAGCCTTCATGGGGTCCTGACGGCAGACAGATAGCCTTTGCCAGTGACAGGGACGGTAGTTACGATATATTTGTGATAGATAGAGATGGTAAAAACCTGCATAATATTACTAAAACTCCGGGTTCATGGGATGGACAGCCTTCGTGGAGTGCTGATGGTAAAAGGATAACCTTTGTGTCCACCAGAGATGGCAGTGCCGATATATTTGTAATGGATGCTGATGGAAGTAACCTAAAGAATATCACCTGTAAACCGACAGAGGATGCATACTTTCCTGTATGGGTGCCAGAACAACTCAGCAACAAGCCGCTTTTTGTCCCTGTGGCTGAAGAAAGAGGAAGGGAAGGCAGACCTGTAACAGCAGTGCTGACAAAAACTGAATTCCCCCGTCCCAGGATACTTTTTAGAAAAGAAGAAATCCCTGCAATTCAGGCACGTCTGAAGGAAGAACCCTATGCAGAGGTATGGAAAAAATTTCTGCTTGACTGCCAGACGTACATAGACAGTTCTTCAGAAAAGTCAAAAAAAATAGAAGAGGACCTAAAAGGAATCAAAGAGAACGGTAAAAACGGACTCTCCTCCTTTGAAGCCGCCTATCTGCTTGGTTTTGCATATCAGACTACAGGCAGGGAAGAGTACGGCAGAAGAGGTGCAGAATACCTCAGCAGGGTATGTAATCTTGTTAAAAAATATCACCTTGATAGTAGCAGCCCTGATATCCTGGCAGAGGCTTTTGACTGGCTTTACACAGCAATGGATGAAGAAGAACGGAGGGTAACAAGAGATGTGCTTGTATCAGATACCCGGTCAATTTTCCAAGGAGTGCGGGACAGTTCACTCGGATTGGGAGTGGCTGCCGAAGAATCAGAAACTGCAAGCAACATTATATGGATAAACTCCGGGTCTCTCGGCATAAGAGCTCTGTCTCTGGCAGGAGAAAAGGGATTCTGTCCGGAATGGCTTGACGGGGCTGTAAGAATGATGCAGAATGTTGTGGAAAGATGGTTTGATGAAACAGGTGCTCCTTCTGAAGGCCACAGCTATTTTATCTGGGCAGGTGAGAGTTTCCCTGTTAACAGATTTCTCGTAAGCTGTATAAAAAACAATCTCGGTGATAATATTGCAGGACAGAATATCAAAAACTGGCCTGCCTGGATGGTTTTAAGTGCCGCCCATGGGGTAACCCAGATGCCGAATATAGGGGATTCCGAAGGCGGGTCTCCCCGCGTTCCTCTTGCTTATATGCATATCTACCCTGATAATCCTCTGCTGGATTTACTCTGGGTTAAAGCGGGCGGTAGCGACATTCCTCTGCCTGATGTGCACAGTCTTCTCTGGTGGAGACCTGTAAAGAAGGATGTGAACCCTGCTGACTACCTGCCGTTAAGCGAAATCTTTCCTAAGGCAGGCTATGCTGCCTTCCGTGCAGGATTTGAATATAATGACCCGCTGATGACCTTTTCCGCTCCAAAGTATTCAGGACACCACCATGCTGAAGGTGGGGCCTTCACTCTTTCCGGTTATGGAATGGACTTTGCCGTGGAAGCAGGCAACGGAAACCCTCAGCCGCAGGCACACAATAATGTCCTTGTCAACGGTAGAGGAAGGGCGATGCCGTCTATTATCCCGGACAAGGACTTTCTTCAGGATTTTACAAGGGGGTCTTTTGCCTCCGTTATAAAGGCAGATATAACAGAAGGTTTTGCCACACTGAGATACAGCCATCTTGATTATTCTATCCCTGCACCTCATTACCAGGTGAAAAAAGCAGTAAGGTATGGAGTTATTATCCATGAGAACCAGGGTATTCCCCCCTACTTTCTTTTTTATGACGATTATGAAAGAGACGGGAAGGTCAACAGATATGAATTTCTACTTACAGGACAAAGGGATAACAGGATGCTTGTCTTGGATGATAGAAAGGTTGTTATAACCCGGATGTATAATGGACCGTATTTCAGTCCAGAAAAACACAATACCAAGGGTGCCGGCACTGTTGACTTTACTTTTAATGTTGAGAATTCAGGGAAGTACTACCTCTGGCTTTATATTAAGGGTGGAAACAACAGTTACCATATAAGCACTAACAGTAAAAAATATGGGGGGATAGCTTCTGCTGAAGCAACAAGAACAAAAAGCTGGCAGTGGAAACCCTTTACTGACAGGCAGGGTCAGCCCCTGAGCATAGAACTGGAAAAAGGGATCTGCAACCTTTCTTTCCACCTGACGGGATGGCATACCGGTGAATTTGCAAGAATGCTTTTTACACCCGGTGAAAAATACCAGCCATGGACTCCAGAATCTTCAGATGCCCCTGCCGGCAGTATTATTATAACCGACTCTGAGATAAAAAGTGTCGGGGATGGATGGGTTCACCATCCAGCAACTGAAACAGTTAAAACAGAACCGATGGCTATCTTCTCTTTTCTGGACCCTGAACCTGTAACGTTCAATGAGTCCATCTATATCTACCGTACCCGTCACTTCGGCCAGCAGATAAACAGGTTGCCTCGTATTACGGCTGTCAGGGAAACTGTAAATCCAAGGTTTCTGGTTATGGCCTATCCCTTAAGGGTATATATGGAAAAACCCCTGATAGAGAGTAAAAAAACAGGCAGTTTGATAATAGGCAGGATAGAATGGAAGAATGGAACAGACTGGATATTATCAACAGATAGAGAAGGTCTTGAGGGTGACAACAAGATAAAAACAGATGCACGGCTGGCAGTTATAAGAAGATATAAAAACGGAAAGACCTCGTTCCTGATAATGGATGGCAGCAACCTTATTTTTGACCGTAAGATACTTTTTAAAGCAAGAGAGAAAAAAACAAAGATAGTGGATATGGTACAATAAAGAAAGAGATGCAAGAAGGACAATATCAAAAATCCACCTGCACCCCCTTTCTCAAATGCAGGGACCTTAATTTCCCGACTTTGTAAAAGAGGTTCAGGGAGGATTTGAGGAGGAAAAAGAAAATGTCTAATCTACGAAAGCAGAGGCTGGGCGTGATAGGATGGCTTTACTATTATGACAACGATTATGCACTTACTGTGGCTGCCTGTGATACAAAAGAAAAAAAAATAAAGGACTTCAAGTTATTGCATCCCGATGCTGATGTATTCACAGACTACAAAGAGATGGCAGAAAAATCAGACCTTGATGCAGTTATCATATCAACACCCAACTGGTTCCACAGGGAGATGGCAGAATATTTTCTTGACCGCGGTGTGAACGTATTTCTGGAAAAGCCCATGGGAGTGAACAAAGAGGAGATAGATGCCGTTGTACGTGCACAGAGACGCAGCGGGAAGATATGTGCAATTGATTTTGAACTGAGGAATTCCTATGGGTACAAAAGGGTAAAAGAGATTCTGGACTCAGGTGAGATTGGCAGTCCTGCAGGATTGGAGTTTATACACCACAGAGGCGGCTGGTTGGCATCAGGCAATGGAGTGTGGAGAACAAACCCAAAATTGAGCGGAGGCCTTTTCTTTATGGAGGTGTGTCACGAGATTGATATCGCCCGTTTTCTCTTTGGAGAGATATCTGCTGTACAGAGTTTCAGTCATCCCAATCTCCTTCCACAATATCCTGACAATATGCCTGACAATGTCGTGACACATATATGGTTTGAAAAAGGTTTCAGGGGAACCATAATAACCTCACATACGGCAAGTGTTTTTAATGCACCTGAAGAAAGATACGACGACCTCGGACATGACATGTACTGGATAATAACAGGTACTGAAGGATGTATAAGAATGGATGACATAAAGAAAAAACTGCTTATATGCAGATACGCTGATTACCACCCTGATGCCTCTATAGGGAAACGGGTGGAGTTCAAACGGCTGGAAGACTACTCATCCATACCTTTTGGGAGATTCGGACACGACATAGTCAGCAACCACCTTGAATTTCTTAGGTGCTGCTCTATGGAAAAACCTTTCCACCAGGATACGCTCGATGCGTGGAAAACACATTTTATTTCCCTTGCTGCTGAAAAATCAGCAGTTGAAAACTCAAAAAAAATAAAGATAGACTTTGTTCTGCCGGTATAAAAAAATGAAAATACAACAGGGAGGAGAAAAAATGTCTATTCTGCAAAGAATATTGTTATATCTCGTTTTGCCTTTAATGTTAATGACAGGCACAGCCCAGTCCAAGCACGAGGGTTCCTACCTGAACGATATTGATACTGACTATGTAACCCCCCACCTGAACTGGGGCAGACCCCTTTCAGGAGGGAGTATAAAGGCCTTTTTTGTAGTACCGAGAAGAGCGGCACGAGAGGTGGTTGAGATATGGCAACGGATGGACCTGAAGTTTGAGAGTTTTGTATGCTTTCACAGCGGGCTCGTGGCTCAGGAAAATGTATATGAAGGAGCGGTGGAGGGTACATCCGTATATGAGAAAGAGCAGGAGATACTGAAGAAACTGGAGACAAACTATGATGTATTTATCTTTGGCCACGCAAGTTTTGACATACTGCCTGCTGAAGCAAAATACAGGATTCTTAAACAGGTGAAGGACGGCGCAGGGCTTTTATTTTTTTACAACCACGGGACGCAGTACAAAAAACTCTTTTCTAATCCTGTCCCATTGCCTGTTGAACTGACAAAAAGCATAGCACCTTCGGGGCTGCCTCTGGCACTGCAAAAGATGTCATGCAACTCTCTCATCAAGGGCTACAGGGTTGGAAAAGGCATGGTGGTTGCGGTTGATTATCCAGGAAAACACTCCACCTACTATTCAGGGCTGAGCCTGACGCAGAAAGAAGACCACTCACAGTTCTGGACATCAGTATATGAAAACAGCATGGTTCTTGTCGGCAGGTTAATACTCTATGCAGCAGGAAGGGAACCGGATATATCCCTTGTGAGCCACTCTTTTGAGACAGAAAAAAACATCTCACAAGACAGCATACAAAAAACACCTGCACATCTTTCATTCACAGGGAAGAGAAGGCTTCGTTCAAAGATTGTAATAAGGCTGCGTGATGAGTGGAACGATATAGTCCTTACAAAAAACTTCAGAGCATCTTTTTCTGCCGGAGGTAAAAGAAGTATAGACTTACGTCTCCCCTTTTTAAAGGCAGGCAGATACTACATAGATTTTCTGATAAACACACGGGGAGGAAATGACAACTTTGGTTTTGTAACATTTCAGGTTGATTCCTCAGCAGGCGATGTAATAGTTGAAACAGATAAGCCATATTATGAAAAGGGCGAGACCATAAAAGGGAAGGCCTCCTTTGAGAAAAAGGTTGAAGGAGGGGGGAGCGTTGTTTTAAGTCTTTTGGACAGTCCTTACGGCAATATATGGAAAGAGTATTCATACCCCTTTAAAGAGTCTGAGAATACAATTGATTTCACTGTTGACCCCGGGGTTTTCCCCACAATTGCAGGGTACCTAAGATGTGAAATAAAAAGCGCTCAGGGCACTGTAGCAAGAAAAGAGAATCTTCTTTTCTTCCCTGACAGACAGCAGGAGATATTTCCCTCATTCGTCTGGGGAGGAATTGACGGTTACTTCCCACATCTGTACCTGCCCCAGATTAAAAAAGCAGGGTTTAATGCATCGCTAAACCACCCTACAGCCGGCGGTGAAAATGCAAAGACAGCCGCCCTTTTTAATGTAAAATTTGTACCATATATGTACAGGGTTATGCTCGGCAAGGATGAGAAGGGCTGGACACAGGAGGGATGGCTTAAAACTGCAGATACTCCTAAATATAATGGCGACGGCTCTTTTTATAATCCCACCGTTCAGCAGGAGGCAAAGAAGGTTATCACAACCAAAATGGAAAACCTGCCTGTTTATGGTCCCCTTGTATACACTCTCGGCGATGAGAACCACTTTACATATGAAGGCGGTTATTCCCCTTCCGAGATGAAAGAATTCAGACGATACCTTGAGAGAAAATATAAAGAGATTGCCGTTCTCAACAGAGAATGGGAAACATCATTCAGTTCTTTTAAAGAGGTACCCAGATACTCTCTTGAGGAGTTAAGAAAAAACCATAGATTTGCCGCCTGGTATGACAACGGTTTTTTCATGGAGAAACAGTACGGAGACTATCACCACTTCCTGTCAGAGGTTATAAAAGGGATAGACCCGTATG
Organism: uncultured bacterium; assembly: GCA_964408175.1. Classification (GTDB taxonomy): domain Bacteria; phylum Ratteibacteria; class UBA8468; order B48-G9; family JAFGKM01; genus JAFGKM01. The sequence continues at coordinate 5,302 of CAYOYL010000077.1, read as the reverse complement.
CGCGCGTGGGTGCGGAAGGCTCAGTACCCGGCAGTCTTGAATATACCATAGACAAACTTGAATTCTGGGGACCTTACGACAATAGGGTTATGGATGAGGTGTTAAGAAGTTTAGGTTCTGACAGACTCAGAACAAGTTGGTGGGGAGGTTATACAGGCAGCCACGGCGGCAGGGACGTATATCCATATCCTTTATGGAGACAGCTGTTATGTAATACAGTTAACGGAAACAGTTGGTATACAAGCGGACCCTCATCCGAAGGTATGCTTACCACATCCCTATCTTTTGCAAGGTTTTTCAAAGAGATGCTTCCGAGACTTCAGAAACTTAATGATGGAGCAGCCCACCTTCTTATAAAAAGCGGGTTGAAAAAAGACGGAATAGCCATACACTGGAGTCATACAAGTTATTCTGCTTCAAAGATGGATGATAGATTTTTCAATCCTGAAAACTCCATAGGTTCATTCATCAGTTACTGTTACAGGCAGGGACTTAACTTTGATTTTATTACGACAGAGATGGTTGAAGGGGGTAAACTGAAAGACTACAGAATATTTTTCCTTTTCGGTTCTTCGTCGATAACAGAAAAGGAAAGAGAGATGATTAACCGTTTTGTAAAAAATGGAGGGGTGGTGGTGGCAGACCTGAACCCCGGTATATTGAACGGCTACTGCCGGCACATAAAAACAGGCATGCTTAATGATATCTTCAATACCCCCGAACTCAGGGGTGAAGAAAAATTCAGTCTTATGCCCGTAAAAGTAAAGAGTGTTATTAAAGGAAGGGATATAGAGTTTAAGGCTGAAGGGGCTATGATATCCCCTGAGGTAAAGGCCTTCAGCGTTAACAATATCGGTGATGGAACAGCGATACTTTTGAATTTCAACCTGGGCTCGGCAGAAAACAGCGTTTTACCCGGATACTCCTTTGACAGATTCATCTCGGAGATTCTTGCCATCGCAGGGATATCTCCTTCAATAACCGTAGAAGGCATTCAGGACAGGGTCAGACTTATCGTAAGAGTCAGGGATACAGGTTCTTTTTCTATTGCAGGGCTGCTTGCAGGGAAGGATGACATAGGCAGGAAGATAGACCTCACTTTTGACAGGCCCTTCTACATATACGGTGTTGGCGGTGGACACTTAGGGCATGGTCGTAGATTATCTCTACGGATAGATGAACCTTTTATGCTTTATTCTCTCTTTGAGACAGAACAAAAAAGTCCTGTTGTGAAGATTGAAAACAGTTCAATAAAGAGAGGAGATTCCTTCAACATACAACTTCAGGGAATAAGTGATGAAAGAGTGTGCAGGATAGAGGTTTCCGACAGTAAAGGAAATGAAACTTACAAAAAGATTGTATTTGTAAACAAGGATTCAAAAAACCTGCAGATACCCGTTGCATTTAATCAGAGAACAGGCTATTATGCCCTTAAGGTTATTGATGTTGCCACAGGACTGAGTACAACAATAAGGGTACGTGTAATCTGAAGTTGAGATGCGAATGCTTAAAATTTCGCACAGGAACAGCAGATGAAAAAAATACGCATCAGTCTCTTCATCTCTCTGTTTTTTGTCTTTCTTATATTTGTTGATGCAGAGGCATGGCAGTCGGTAGAGAAGATTTTTGAGGACCGTAACCGCTTAGCCGACATAAGGCTCCCTCCACCCGGGGTACATCCCCGGGTTCTTTTTACGGCAGAAGAGGTTCCTTCCATACGGGAAAAGGTCTTAACTGAAACAGGTAAAAAACTGTTTTTCATTATAAAATGGCAGTCAGACCATCCAGGTAAACAGATGCTGGAACGCCTGAAGAAAGGGGAGATAGAAAAACCAGATATCAGCCAGATTATACGTTATTCTTTCTTCTCCGGTTTTGCCTACTTTCTTACAGAGGAAAGGTTGTATCTGGAAATGTCTCTTGAACTGCTCGGGTTTCTGGCAAAGGGTCCTCCTGCATCCTGCAGCTGGAGAGAGGGTCACTACTGTGCCCTGATATATGACATCCTCTACAGTGAGATGCCTGAAAAAACAAGGGAATTCCTGCGCAGGAGTCTGGCAGCAACCCTTCGTACCAGAGAGTGGCACAAAAAAGAGTGGGCGACAAAGGGCTACCTGATGGGCCCGTCGCGCAGTGGACGGGGCTGCGTATGGGGAGCACTGAAGGCAGGAAGGATGGCTATGGCATGGATGGCAATTGAGGGGGAAGAGAACGTGGCTGACGAGGGGATGCTGCGTGATATAGTGGGTTATCTTAAGTGGATACCGGACTACTCAATCACGGCAGAGGGTCATATGTTGAACGGAACGCAGTATGCAGCAGGTGATTTTGACCCCTACGGCTATGCCCTGTACGGACTCCAGCGCAGAGGGATAATGCTCGTAGACCACCCCCACCTCAAGGAATTTGCAGTCTGGCTGGCCTATGAAACAATCCCGGGAATGTATATCTATGACAACCGTAACCAGGCATCAGGGGGACTGGGTCTTTCAAGTATGATTGCAGTACTGGCAGCCCGTCATGGCAAAACTGCACAATGGCTTCAGGAACAGGCACTTGGACCGGAAAGGCGTGTTTTCCCCGACCCGGATGGGGCAACTGCAGCGATACTCTTCGGTAAAATCCCTGAGGTTCCTGCACCTTCTCCTGAACTGCCGCTTTCACGCTGGTCTTCTGCCGCAGGTACGGTCTTCAGCCGCAGCGGATGGGAAAAGGGGAGTTTCTTTGCTATGACAATGGAGCCGCCTGCAGGCTCACATACCCATGCAGACAAGGGAAGTTTCACCTTTTATTCACACGGACTGGCTTTTGCAGCCGACTCAGGGGTTATGTTCTTTAACCCGGAATATCACAATACCGTACTGATTGACGGGAAGGGACAGGCAGGCAGTGGAGGCCTGCAGGGTGCAACAGATGCCGTGGTTGTCTCTCATCTTCCTTCTGCGCTGGCAGACTTTACACACATGGATGTAAAGCCTGCATATGACGCATACCTTGCCTGGACAGAAACAGAGGGTAAGACTGCATGGGACCAACCCGTATATGGTAAAGGGCTTCCATTCTACTGGAAGGAATTCAACCCTGTAAAAAAGGCTGACAGGTATGCCCTGTATGTACGGGGTCTGGCAAACCCGTATATAGTAATTTTAGATGACATACAGAAGGATGATGCAGCCCACAGGTACGACTGGCTTATGCATACCCGTGCACAGGGAATTATTGAAAACAACCGCATAACCTTAAAAGGCAGGTTTACAGGTAATTATCTACAGGCAGAGACGGGTGAGGGCAGGGCGGTCTTCCGGGGAGAACTCCCCGAGGAAGGAGAGTATAAGGTATTTGTACTTGTGAGGCGCGAACCCTTTCTAAAGGCCCCCTTTGCACACAGTATGACTGTTTACATCAACAAAAAACCTCAGCGTTATTTTTACATCGGATGCCACACACATGGATGGTTCTGGCACTCAGAAAATGTCCAGAGAATGCAAGAAGGAGAAAACACTATTGAGATATATGCCCGCAAAGGCAGCAGGGTCGCACAGGTTCTTGTAAGCAGAGACCTTAACTTTATACCTGATTTTGCATTGACTGAGGGAAAAGATAACCTCTTTATTTTCAAACCTGATATGGAGAGAATGGGAGGAAAAGACTGGTCGGTTCAGTATGACCCTGGCCCGCAGGCAGGTCTTTTTTTCATACAGCCGGGGACAGAAAAGATAAAACCCTCATGGTGGAGTAAACCCCGCGTTCCGGCGGCACTCAGGGTAAGACAGGAAGGGATAAGGGCAGGTTTTACAGCAGTGATAATACCATGGGACAGCAATGACCCTGTCCCTGAATTTTCAATAAGCGATAACGGCGGAGAAGCAAAACTAATCTGGGGAGAATATACAGACTACATCTTTGCCAATCCTGCTGAGACCCTCCTGTCAAAGAAAGGCAGAAGTCTATGGAGCGACGGCAGGTTTGCACTGGTAAGAACAAAAGGCGGCAGGATTACAGGCTACATCCTGATTGGAGGTTCGACGCTGAGTTTCAGGGGAAATACCCTGATAAAAAGTTCCGGAGGCCCTGTAAACCTTATAAACGACGGGGAAACCATCCGTGCAGATTCTCCCTGCCAGAGCAGGATAAGCACCTATAATACCAAACCGCTCGGGGTTGTTTGCAACCTGCAGAAGGTTAGGGCATCTTTTAAAAGCAGGCGGATAACCTTCAATGTACCCATCCTGCCTTCAGAATGGCAGATAGATTTTAAAGAAAACGAAACAGTTGTAGAAATAAAGGGCAGAGGACCTCTGCCTCTTAAAATACATGCTCCAAGAGCAATAAGGTGCATCGTTAATGGAGTAAGCGTCTGGTTCAGCAGGGCGCCGGGCGGACACATATATCCCAAGATAGGTGTTACGGTTCCCGGTCATGGCGAGGACCCTCCTGTATCGCAGTAGGAAAATTTGACAGAACCTGCAATTTATGGTATAATACCTGAAGGGAAAAAAACTACTTCTTACACTTTCGGGATTAGCCTGAAGGGGGAGTGGTGAGGGACTACATAAGGAGGTTGACTGAAATGACTAACTTCTTTAAGTTCAAAAATCGGACAGATGTCTGGTATAAACACAGGAAAGGTTTCACACTGATAGAACTCCTTGTGGTCATAGCCATCATAGCAATACTGGCAGCGATGTTACTGCCGGCACTTTCACAGGCAAGGGAGAAGGCAAGACAGGCGGCATGTATGAATAACCTTAAACAGATGGGTCTTGCACTTTTTATGTACACAACCGACTGGTATGATTATCTTATGCCTGCCTGTAGCAGAGTAGGGGACCTCAATGGGCACCACTGGAGGACATACCTGATTAAAGAAAAATATATTACAAACACAAACGTCTTTCTGTGTCCTTCTGTCAGACCAATTACAGCAGACAGTTGGGATAGATTTGGCTGGACATCGTACTACTACGGTTCTAACTACTGGTATAACGGTCTTGCTGTCTGGTGTGTATGGAATGACGGCACAATAAGACAGACACCTGAGATATGGGAGTCATGGAAGCTGGCCCAGAAGATACAGCACGTCCTCAAGCCCGCACAGAAGGTAATGATAACTGATGTTGGGTGGGTTGGAAAAAATGCCAGTGCAACGGGAGCACACCCCTATTATACCAACGGAAACTACTTTGGATATGTCCACAGCGGGGGTATCAACATCCTTTATTTTGACGGGCACGTGGAGTGGTGGAAGAATACACTCCCTCCAGATGGACACTATGTGGTTTCAGAGAAGATGTTCCGTGCT
>CAYOYL010000076.1:0-9178 GCA_964408175.1 uncultured bacterium | reverse complement strand
CTGAAGACCGTAAGGAGGGTTGTAAAAGCCGCGGATAGGTGCGGGGTGAAGTACCTGACACTATATTCTTTTTCAACTGAAAACTGGAATAGACCCGAGGATGAGGTTCATTTTCTTTTGTCTCTGATGGAGAAGAGACTGAGGCTCGAAGGGGAGGAACTCAACAGAAACAATGTAAAGGTAAGGTTCATAGGGGACAGGAAATCTTTACCATCTTCTCTTATATCCACAATGAAAGGGATTGAGAAGATGACAGGGAAGAATACAGGACTGACACTTGTCTTTGCCATAAACTACGGCAGCCGTCAGGAGATTGTGAATGCTGTGAAGAGAATCGTTCATTCGGATACAGCAGAAGAAGATGTAAACGAGGGGCTGATTGAAAAGAATCTTTACACAAGAGGGATTCCACATCCTGACCTTATCATAAGAACATCCGGGGAGAAAAGATTGAGTAACTTTCTTTTATGGCAGGCATCTTATTCAGAGTTATATTTTACACCTGTGCTGTGGCCTGATTTCAGTGAGAAGGACTTTTCCATGGCAATTGCGTATTACCAGAGAAGGAAGAGAAGGTTCGGTACATTATCATAGCGGAGGGAGGATGAATCCAGTCCGGAGATAATATGTTTAAACCAAGATTCAGATACACAGACAAAATAGTTAACAATCTTGTTCATATCACTTCTGCAAAAGATGATGTCCTTAATGCCTTTTTTGTCCCTGAGTCTGAAGTATCCCTGCGGCGTGATGCCATAATCAGGTCAGTCCACGCTTCTACTTCTATAGAAGGGAATCCTTTGACACTGGATGAAGTAGGTCATCTTGCTATGGGGAAAAAGGTAATAGCATCAAAAAAAGCAAAGCGGGAGGTCTTAAACTACCTATATGTTCTGAAAAATATAGAGAGGTATCAGAGAGAAAACAAGATTTCAGAAAAGGGCCTTTTGAGACTGCATAAAGATATCACAAAAGGGACACTTGATAATCCTGAATGGGAAGGCAGATACAGAAAGATTGAGGTGTATGTGGGGAATAAAATCACTGGCGAGGTTATCTTTACCCCTCCACCGGCTAAACACGTGCCAATGATGACGAAAGAACTTCTTGAATGGCTGAACTCGGGTTCTCTTGAACTGAATCCTGTTGTTACAGCAGGTATATCACACTACGGGTTGGTAAGAATACATCCATTTGCTGACGGCAACGGCAGGACTGCAAGGGCACTTGCAACATTTATTCTTTGTATCAGAGGGTTTGATATAAAGAGATTATTTGTGCTTGATGAGTATTATGACAGTGATAAGAAATCATATTACGACGCATTGAAGAGGGTCCCACAGGAGTCTCTGGATTTAACTGATTGGCTTGAGTATTTTACTGACGGAGTGCTTCTGTCAATCCTTAAGGTAAAAGAGAGGGTCTTCTATCTGTCTCCTGATAAGGGGAAAAGGAAAAAGAAAGAACAGATTTCCTTAACGGAAAGACAGATGAAGATTGTAGAATTTATACAGGCAAATGGGAAGATTACAAGCGGTGATATTCAAAAGATGTTTAACATCACACGCCAGGCAGTTAATAAAGAGGTTAAGAAACTAATAGGTCTGGGGCTTATTGAGATGAAGGGTGCAGGCAGAAAATCTTATTACAAGATAGGTTGACGCAATGGTTGACGCAATGGTTGACGGAAAACAGCATAAGATGAAGAACATAATGATACTGGGCAGTACAGGCACCATAGGGCTCAATACACTTGAAGTGATAAGAAAAGGGAGAGACAGGTTCAGAGCAGTCGGACTTGCCTGTAAAAGTAGAAAAGGTATACTTGCAAGACAGATAGAGGAATTCAGCCCTGAGTATGTTTATCTTGAGGATAGGGATGTAGATTTTGAGAGGAGATTTAAGAGGGTCAGGTTCTTTTATGGCCCTGACGGACTGGTGGAGATGGTGGAAAACGAGAAGGCAGATGTTATCATCTGTGCCATCCCCGGCATCAGCACCCTCAATGCGGTTATCTCTGCTGTTAAAAGAGGCAAGACCATCGGACTTGCCACGAAAGAGATTCTGGTTGTTGCAGGCCATATCCTTATCCCTCTGGTCAAGAGGTACCATGCGACCCTTCTCCCTGTGGATAGTGAGCATAATGCAATCTTCCAGACACTTGAAGGAGTGAAAAGACAGGATATCAAAAAGATGTATCTGACCGCATCAGGAGGGCCTTTCGGCGGCAGGCCTGCAAAGGATGGGGTCAGGTTAAAGGATGTGCTGAAACATCCTGTGTGGAAGATGGGTAAGAAAATCACGGTTGACTCTGCAACAATGATGAACAAGTCTTTTGAGATAATTGAGGCGCACTACCTCTTTGACATACCCGGTGAAAAGATAGATGTTCTTATCCATCCGGAAGCAGTTATACACGGAATGCTTGAGTTGACAGATGGTACTGTAAAGGCTGTTCTGTCAGTTCCTGATATGAAGTTTCCCATAAAATTCGTCCTTGATTATCCATACAGGAGGGAAATAACATGGAAGAAGATAGACTTTGCAAAGATAAATAATCTGACACTGTTTCCTGCTGACAGAGGTTCCATATGGTTTTCTCTTGCACTGAAAGCGATTAAGAAAAAGGGGTCATTCCCGGTGGTATTAAATGCAGTTAATGAAGAGGCTGTGGCTCTTTTTCTTAAGGGTAAAATTGGATTTAATGATATACTTAACATTGTAAAGAAGGTGCTCTCTGGACATATGGTTAAAAAAGTAGTTTCATCTGACGATATTTTCCGTATCCACGAACAGGTGAAACAGAACGTAAGAAAACTTGCAGGAGTATAGAAAAATGGTACTATCAATCGTTTCGGTCTTCATGCTTTTTTCAATTATCATACTCGTTCATGAGGCAGGACACTTTTTAGCGGCAAAAAGGGTTGGCATAAGGGTGGAGAAGTTTTCAATAGGGTTTGGTCCCAAGTTATTCTCCAGAAAGAAGGGTGATACAGAATATCAGTTCTCTCTTCTGCCTTTTGGCGGCTTCGTAAAGATGGCAGGGGAGGACTACGAGAAAGAGGAAAAAGAGAAGGATGAAGAGTGGGAGTATATGGGCAAGAGTGTGGGGCACAGGAGCCAGGTTGTTGTTGCCGGGGCCTTAAACAATCTTGTTCTGGGACTGCTGCTTCTCATCCCTGTGTTTATAATAGGAGTCCCCGGTTATGACGGGACGAAGATAGGTTCTTTTGTTAAGGGGCTACCTGCGGAAGAGTCAGGTTTAAAGATAGGTGATAAAATTCTTGAGGTCAACGGTGCAAGATGCAATGAGTGGTTTGACGTCCTGATGAACATTAAGGGGGCTATTGAACAGGATGAGGGTAAACCGGTAAGACTGCTTGTAGACAGGGAAGGAGAGGTAATGACGTTTGATGTTATGCCTGCCCTGCTTGATGATGAAGAGGTGAACAAAAAAGGAAAACCTGTCTATATACTGGGCATCTCACCGCTTGAAAAGACCGAGAAGTACTCTTTCATCGGTGCAGTGGCAAGGGCGGGCAGGGAATTCTATAAGATGCTTTACGGTATATTCATTGCACTGAAGATGCTTATAACAAGACAGGTCTCTGCCAGTCAACTGTCAGGTCCCATAGGGATAGCACAGTGGGGTGCAGAGATTGCCCATTATGGACTGGGCAGGTTTCTTTATTTTATGGCATTCATAAGCGTGAACCTCGGCATAATCAATCTTATGCCTTTTCCAATACTTGATGGAGGACACCTTTTCGGACTTGCAGTTGAAAGGATTTCACGCAGACGTCCTTCCAGGAAGATGCTTGAATGGGTAGGATACCTCGGGTTTGTTCTCATCATAGGACTTGCGCTTTACGTAACCTATAACGACATCCTGAGGGTCATTGAAGAGATTGTAAAAAAATGAGAAGAGAGACAAAAAAGATAAGGGTTGGGAGCACCTTTATTGGTGGAGATGCCCCTGTTTCTGTTCAGGGGATGACAAAGAATTACACATCGGACATAGACAACCTGTTAAAAGAGATAAAGAGGATGGTTTATGAGGGCGCTGAACTGGTGAGACTTGCTGTATTTGATGAAGAAGACACATCTGCGATAAAAAGAATAAGAGAGAAGGTATCTATACCTATTATTGCAGATATACACTACAGTTACAAACTTGCCCTGTTATCAATAGACAATGGTGCGGATAAGATAAGAATTAATCCTGGCAATACCCCAACCTCTGGGATAAAAGAGATTATAAGGTCTGCCAAGGACCACAATATCCCTATACGTATCGGAGTAAACTCAGGCTCGGTAAAGATGAACAAAACACTTGTGGAGAGTATGGTGGACTCTGCTATGGAGAGTATAGATTTACTGCAGTCTCTAAACTTCAACTCAATAGTTATCGCTCTAAAGACCCCCTTCGTGCAGGATACCATTGAGTGTTACAGAAAGATATCCGAGATGTGCGATTATCCCCTGCATATCGGGGTAACTGAGGCAGGGAGGGGACCCCTTGCTGAAAGCAAGTCCATTCTGGGCATAGGGATGTTACTTTATGAGGGCATCGGTGATACCATCAGGGTCTCTCTGACAGAGCCGTCATGGAAAGAGATTAGAATCGGGAAGGCAATACTTCAGTCCCTGGGTCTGCGCAGGTTTGAACCTGAGATTATCTCCTGTCCTACCTGCGGCAGAGCACAGGTTAACCTGAGCAGGGTGTTAAGAGATATGGAAGTAGAGATTAAAAGACTCAACAGACGCTATCCTGAAGCAAAAAACCTGAAGATAGCGGTTATGGGATGTTCTGTCAACGGTCCTGGTGAGGCAAAACAGGCAGATATAGGTATAGCAGGTGGCGACAAGAAGTTTGCCCTGTTTAAGAGAGGTGTTATAATAGGCACCTATAACGAGGATGTTATAGTGGAAAAACTGATAGGTGCTACTGAAGACCTTCTGAAAAAGGCCTGAAAGAAAGGGAGATGGAATGAAAAGACTGATATGGGACAGAGGCTCTGTACCTGCGGAGTTAAGTCTATTGCTGGAGACATTGAGGGAAGAGTACCCCATCTATGAGTCAGGAAAGGGTATCCATCTGGAGTTCAAGAAACAGGGAAAAGGGGTGGATGTGAAGATTGAGAGAGGTAAGGCACTGGTCGGGTACAGTTCAGTTACAACCGCCGCGAGAGGAATCGGTACAATACTTTCAGGTCTGCCTGAGGTTGGTTCTTCACTTTCTGAGGAGCCGCGGTTTAAGAGTATAGGGATAATGCTTGATGCATCAAGGAATGCGGTTATGAAGGTGGAACACCTTAAGAGGTACCTCAGACGTCTGGCACTGTTAGGGTATAATCTTGCAATGCTATACACTGAGGATACATATGAACTGCCCGGTGAGGACTTCTTTGGTTATCTGAGGGGACGTTATTCTGCAGAAGAACTTAAGGAGATAGACAGTTATGCAGAAAAACTGGGTATTGAGATGGTCGGCTGCATCCAGACACTCGGGCACCTGTCACAAATATTAAAGTGGTCTGCCTACCATGAAATAAGGGATACCTCATCAGTACTCCTGACAACAGAAGAAAAAACATACCAGATTATAGACAAGATGCTCAGGTTTTATTCGGATGTCTTTAAGAGCAGAAGGGTCCACATAGGGATGGACGAGACACATGACCTTGGAAGGGGCAGGTATATGGACCTGTATGGATACAAAAACGACTATGACATCTTCACAGAGCACCTTAAGAAGGTTGTCTCCATCTGTGAAAGGTACAGGCTTACTCCAATGATGTGGTCTGATATGTTTTTCAGGATGGGGAGCAAGACGCGAAACTACTATGACATAGAGAGTAAGATTCCAGATGATGTTAAAAAGAACATCCCCAAGAGCGTACAACTTGTCTATTGGGACTATTATCACAGAGATGAAGATTTTTACCTTGAATGGATAAAGAGACATCAAAAACTTGGTTCCAATCCTGTTATGGGTTCCGGGGTATGGACGTGGGGCTCTCTGTGGTATAACCGGCTGCAGACAGAGGCATCAGTCATCCCCTGCCTTGATGCCTGTATGAAGACAGGCGTAGATGATGTCTTCTTCACAATGTGGGGGGATGATGGAGCGTATTGTGACTTTGATTCAGCACTTGCGGGATTATGTTTCGCCGCAGAGAAGGTTTATACAGGTGAGAATCCCAAGACCGGGATATTAGAAAAACGTTTTGAATCTATATGCAGAGGTAACTACACCGCACACATCAAGGCATCAGAGATGGTAAATCCCTATGGTCTTGAGTTCCCAACGATGGATGTGGAGATACTGTGGGACGACCCACTTCTCGGAATCCACTGGAAGAACAGCCTACTGAAAGACCCTGATTTCTGGAAAGAGACCCTTGTGAGGTATAATAATATAAAAAAAGAGATTTCAAGGTACAAAAGAGGAGAGGCGGGGAACATATCACATGCCATACTGATATCTGATGTACTGGCAAAGAAGATAGACCTGAAGATTAGACTTGAAGAGGCATATTTCAAGAACGATAAGAGAAAGCTGGAAAAAGTCAGGAAGATGATACCCGATGTTGTAAGGTCTATAGATAAACTTCTTTCTTCGTTCAGAGAAAACTGGTATCTTAGAAATAAACCATTTGGTTTTGAGGTGCTCCAGATAAGATTGGCAGGACAGAAAGAGAGGTTTAAGGAGGTTGACTACCGCATTAAGGGATATCTTGCAGGCAGGACTGATTCAATCCCGGAACTGGAGGAGAAAACAAACACTGAAACACAGATAGGGTCTAGATACGACACACTTGCAACAGGTTCAACAGGTATATAACCCTGACAAAAAAGGAGAACTGGAAAATGGAGAAGATGCTTAAGGTTGGAATAATAGGTTTTGACACATCACATGTGCCTGCTTTCACAAAACTTCTGAATGATGCTAATGACCCTTTTCACGTAACCGGGGCAAAGGTCGTTGCAGGTTTCCCTTCGTTCAGCCCTGACATTGATTCAAGTGCATCAAGGGTTGAGGGCTATAAAAAGGAACTGATTGAAAAGTGGAATATAGAGATGGTCTCTTCAGTTGAAGCCCTGCTTCCCAAGGTTGATGCTGTACTTCTGGAAAGTCTTGATGGTCGGAGGCATTTAAAAGAAGCATTGCCTGTAATAGCAACAGGGAAACCACTCTTCATAGACAAGCCGATGGCTGCAGGTTTTTCTGACGCAAAAAAGATATTCAGTACGGCTGCGAAAAATAGTTGCCCTGTCTTCTCATCCTCTTCGCTGAGGTTTGACTACAACATAAGCAGGGCAAGGCAGGATGCAGGGTTGGGTGGTGTAGTAGGTTGTGATGCCTTCAGCCCGGCATCTCTTGAACCTACCAATCCAGGGCTTTTCTGGTACGGCATACACGGGGTAGAAATTCTCTATACCTTTATGGGCAGGGGCTGTAAAAAACTGTTTAGCAAAAAAACCGAAGGGACACATTTTATCACAGGGGAGTGGAGTGATGGACGTATCGGAACTATGAGAGGAACAAGACAGGGCAGTCACTCTTACGGTGCAACTGTATACGGAGAGAAGAAGATAGCACAGGTTATTTTTTCCACCGAGGTTCCTTTGTACTCACAACTCCTCAAAGAGATTATCCCTTTTTTCAAGACAGGGAAACCACCCGTTCCACCTGAGGAGACCCTTGAGATTATGCAGTTTATAGAAGCAGCACTTTTGAGTGAAAAAGAGGGAAGAGAGGTATCACTCGAGGAGGTAAAATGAAGATAGGATTCGGTAAGGCGGTCATAACACCGCCGGTTGGTTCTTCTCTTGTAGGATATTTTAACGACAGAAGGTCCACAGGCATAAGGGATGAACTGTATGCAATCACCTGCCTGCTTGAAGATAAGGGAAAACTCTTTGCAGTGGTTTCCGTGGACCTTGTATGGCTCGATTCTTCAGTGGTAAAGAGGGTAAGAGAACTTGCACGTAAGGCAACAGGCATACCGGCTTCAAATGTTCTCGTTCATGCTATCCATACCCATACAGGCCCTGTCCCGGACCATTCAGGTGGGGACGTATATACCAGAAGAGGTTATTATGTAGAACCCTGTTATATAGAGATGCTGCCTGTCTACATCGCCGGCAGTATAAGGGCAGCCTATGAAAACAGGAAAGAGGTTTCTCTGGGAACCGGGGTAACACAGGCTGAAGGACTGGCATTCAACAGGCGTTATCTTATGAAGGATGGCAGGGTGATAACAAATCCATGGGACAAGGTAAAAGAGATAGTTCAAAGTGCAGGCCCTGTGGATAACACGCTAAGTGTGATAAAAATAACTGATAAAAAAACCGGGAGACTGACCGGCATTGTTGTAAACTTTGCCTGCCATCCGGATACGCTCGGGGATACCCTTATATCCGCAGACTGGCCTGGGATGTTGAGAAGCAAACTGAAGGGTGAATTCCCCGGGGCAGAGGTTCTTTTTATCAACGGGCCATCTGGTGATATTAACCATATAAGTCCTGCCGAACCTGGCAAGAGGGGTATAGATGTCCCTGAACATATTGCCGAGACGCTGAAAAAAAAGACAGTGCGTCTGTTGAAAGGGATAAAAACCACGGATAATCTCCATATGAAGGTATACAGCAAAAAGTTTTCCTTACCCTACAGAAAAATATCCCCTGCAGAACTGAAGGCGGCAGAAAAAGTCTTGAAAGAGAGGGGACTGCCTGCAGACTCTCTACAGTATATGATATCCTCAGCACTGATTCAGACTGCTAAAGAGTCTAAAGTAAGGAAAAACCATAAACTTGAGATAAACGGTTTTTCTATCGGTAGGGACCTGACACTGCTCAGTCTGCCCGGAGAAATCTTCACTGAGATAGGTATGAAGATAAAAAAAATATCTCCCTTTAAAAATACTCTTATTGCCCAGAACTCCAATGCACATCTCAGTTATGTGCCTTCGGAGACCGCTTTTCTGCATGAGGAGAAAAACTTTACCATAGTGCCCGGGTACGGCAGACAAAGTTTGACAGAAGCATTTGGTATAGACTGCAGTTACGAAACCTCTCCGTTATGCTGCAAGGTGGACAGGTCTGCTGAAAAGAGCATCCTGAAAGCAGCAATGTCCGTATTAAAAGGTTCCTGAAACTGATTTACAACTTA
>CAYOYL010000075.1:0-2480 GCA_964408175.1 uncultured bacterium | reverse complement strand
TTATGGCACTGGTCAGGGTTGTCTTCCCATGGTCCACATGTCCTATTGTCCCTATGTTTACGTGCGGCTTGCTCCTTATAAATTTTTCCTTTGCCATTTTTTATCCTTTGCCCTTGAGTTTTAAATTCCTGTGATTTTCTTTACCTGTTCATCAGGAACAGATTCATAATACGAAGGTTCCATTATATAATTTCCTCGTCCCTGTGTCAACGACCTTAATACAGTTGCATACCCAAAAACAGAACGTAGAGGAATGGTCCCATTTACAATCTTTATTCCTACATTTGTTTTTACATGCTCTATTTTCCCATCTCTACGGACAAGGTCAGAAAGTACCTCACCCATAAATTCTTCAGGTATTGAAACTTCTATGTTCATAATAGGTTCAAGCAAAATATGAGACGCCTTTTTTATTGCATCTTTAAAAGCTATTGACGCAGCAATTTTGTAGGCAATCTCATTTGAATCTACAGGATGTGAGGAACCACCTGTCACTACAACCTTAACATCCATAACAGGAGCTCCTACCAAAGGCCCTGACTCCATTGCTTCTTTTATTCCTGCCTCCATAGAAGATGTAAACTCTTTTGGTATATCATTGTTGTTAGCTAAATTATCAAAAACAAATTTTTCCCCTCTGGGTAAAGGTTCTATCTTCAATACAACATGTCCATAATGTCCCTTACCACCTGATTGCTTTATAAACTTCCCTTCTCCCTTAGCAGAACAGGTTATTGTCTCTCTATACGCCACTTCAGGTTTACCCAACCGGATATTCAGTTTATGCTCTCTCTTAAGACGTTCCGCAATAACTTCTATATGAAGTTCTCCCATACCCATAATTATGACCTGTCCTGTCTCTGAATCTGTTCTGAGTTTTACAGTCGGGTCCTCATCGGTTATTTTTAAAAGGGTAGTATAAACTTTCTCAAGGTCAGACTTTACCTTTGGTTCAACTGCAATATAAATCACAGGTTCGGGAAATTTTGCCTCTTCTAATAAGATAGGATGTTTTTTTTCCGAAATAGTGTTCCCGTTATAACTTTTTTTAAACCCTGTAAGGGCTACTATATTCCCGGCAACAGCCTCCTCTTTTTCCTGATATTTATTTGCATGCACCTCTAAAATTCTCATAACCCTCTCGCTGGTATTGGTTGTAGGGTTATAAACAGTCTGCCCCTTTTTAATCTTTCCTGAATATATCCTTGTGTAAAAGATTTTACCGGCCTTCAAATCGTTAAAAATTTTAAAGATGTATGCCGACATCTTTTCTTCTTCAGATGGTCGGAATATTTCTTCTTTACCACTTACAGGATTTATTCCCTCTATACCTCCCCGGTCAACAGGCGAGGGGAGGTAATCAACAATAGCATCTAACAATAAAATGGCTCCTCTGTTTTTAAGAGATGAGCCGCAGAACACAGGGAAAAGTTTACATTCTACAGTTCCTTTTCTTATTGCTCCTTTCAAAAACTCTGATTCTATTTTTTCTCCATGAAGATATTTTCCCATAATTTTTTCATCTATATCAGCAGCTTTTTCAACAATAAGTTGATAATAACGTTCCGCTTCGCTCTCAAACTCCTGAGGAATTTCTCTCTCTTCTGCAAAAGTCTCTTTTTCATCAGGATAAAAAAAAGCCTTTTTACCTAAGACATCTATGATACCAATGAACTCTCCTTTCGCTGTTACAGGGATTTGCATTACAACAACGTCAGCACCGAGGGTATCTTTTATATCTTCCGTTACTCTATAAAAATCAGCACCCACTCTGTCCATCTTATTGATGTATACAATCCTCGGTATTTTGTATTTATCGCTCTGTCTCCATACTGTTTCAGACTGCGGTTGAACACCCCCAACACCGCAAAAAATTCCTATGGCGCCATCAAGCACCCTGAGAGAACGTTCAACCTCTACAGTAAAATCAACATGTCCGGGGGTATCAATGATATTTATTTTATGTTTCCTCCAATAACAGGTAGTCACAGCAGAAAAAATAGTTATGCCTCTTTCCCTTTCCTGGTCCAACCAGTCCATCACGGCAGTCCCCTCATCTACCTCACCCATCTTGTAGATTTTCCCAGTATAGAACAACAGTTTTTCAGTAGTGGTTGTCTTGCCAGCATCAATATGTGCTATTATTCCTATATTTCTTATCTTCTCCATTTAATCATTCCTATTGCAAATATCCAGTTCCCCCACTATCCCATCAGACAAATTTTTCTGATAAAAACAGCCCCAAACAAGACAGACAAAGGGAAAAATGGGAGGAATTCGGGTCTTTTAAACAGTGGAGTTCACTGGAAGGTTATTATATTCTTCAGGGTTTGGGTCTCTATCCATCAGTTCAGACCAATACTCTTTAAACTAGTGTCGTGTCTCATAAATTTCTTTACTTTTGCTGTATTTTCGTTACACGACACTTTTAGGCAGGGGGCAAGCCCCCTCCTAACGTCACAGAAACCGTTCCTGTTCTC
>CAYOYL010000074.1:0-5299 GCA_964408175.1 uncultured bacterium | reverse complement strand
TTCAAATGCTCCTCCCAGCCTTGCATCGGATGGACGGTGCATCCCCATATTTACCTCTATTGCGGTTGTTTCCAGCGGGTCTATCCCGAGTTCTTTCAGTGGGATTGCCATCTCTGCTGTCCACAAGTTTTCTTCGGAATTCACTGCATGTTTAAATCCGCATTGCCATTTCCAGTTTCCTGTCCTGTCCCTGTATGCGTAAGAACCATTGGGGGCAACGGCAAACTGACAGTAGTCCGTTTTTGAGTCCCCAGGTAGTTTTATCAAAATCTCCACCTCATCCCCTTTAAAAATTTCTGTCCCTATCCGTCCCTGTCCATATGTTGTCAATTCACCTTCGTAGGATATTTCGTATCCTGCAAACAGATATCTGTTGTCATGTTTTAGATGTGCCCATGCTTCCACATCGGTAAGGTAATGCGTGTTTACCCGTTTCATTATGGGCACCCGGCTGGCTCCTGCCCATTCGTCCCTGTTTAAGATACCGTCCAGTTTTACATCTGAAGTACTTAATGGTACGGGCAGCACCGACTGTCGTATATCCTTTTCATGTTTAGAGCGGTACCTGAGATACAGGGAATTTACTTCATCTCCGTTCAGAGGGGTGTTGAATATTGCTATCTCATCAAGCAGTGTATCCTGTCTGCGTTCTCCGCCGTAGTAATAGGTAGGCAAGAACTGCATTACGTGATGGGACGCAATCTTCGGATGGTAGTTATGCGGCAGTCCGTAAGTTAGGTACCCTGCCTCTTTTCCGTTGATGTATAACCTGAGTTCCCAGTCCGACCATGTAATTACCATGTGTGTCCATTCTCCAGTCTTCATGGCTTCTGCTTTCTGGTCGCTGATTGCGAAATTCTTTTCGCCCACCCGTGAATAGAAACTGATTGTACTGGTTTTGTGAGCGTGATGGTAATAGAGGTGATATCCTTCCGCATCCGGTCTGAATGACCACAGACAGACAAAGACAGGTGCATCTTTTTTTTCATCCGCACCGGGTCCCCAGTCAACCGGTTTTATCCAGAAGGACAGGGAGCCGTTAGGAGGATTGATATTATCCAGTGCCGGATAATTAAGTCCTGCCCGGGTCAATCTTATGGCTTTTCCTTCAACCCCTTCCTCAAAAGAAAAACTGCCGTTCTCAAGGGGTTTGATGTCCGCCGGTATCTTTCTCCCGTCAGGTGTCTCTGCATCAGCACCAGCCTCGTTGAATGTTGCTTCCATTATCAGTCCGCTCTGTCCATATAACATATCTATGCCTGTCATCAGAACTGATGCGGCCATAACAATAAAAATAAAACCATTATTTTTCCCCTTCTTCATTATTTCCCCTCTTCGTAGAATGTTTTATTCAATCCATATAAACCAGTGGCTTTTATCTTCTGCCGTTTGATAATCCTGGTTCTGCCTTAGATAACTTGCCGAATACCAGCGGGCAGAGCCGTCCAGAAAGACATTGTTCATTCCTCCGTTGTGCCTGTACTCCGCATAACCTGGGGTAGCAACCATGTATGTTCTGCCGGGAGAGGCATCTCCTGCAAAGATTTTCAGGGAAGGATATTTTACCCTGTCCAGACGCAGTGGTGTTGTGCGCGGGACGTAATAGGGGCTTGAAGATATCCTGTGGTGTATATTGACATATAAGTTAATTGCATAGTTGTTATAATTTTTGTTCCTTGCGCTGGGACACAGGTAAACCTTTTTTGGATTAGCATACGTATAAGTATCAGCAGGGGACCGTGTATCCCCTATGTATGGGTTTAAGACATAGATATTACCGGCGAAATTCCCAAATGGCAGATACCCTTTCCAGTCCTGTGTGTACATTATCATGGCAATCCCCAGTTGTTTCAGGTTGTTTATACATACTGCTCCCCTTGCCCTGTCTCTTGCTTGGCTGAGTGCCGGCAGAAGCATCGCCGCCAGTATGGCTATTATTGCCACCACAACCAGCAATTCTATCAGTGTAAAGCCCCTTCTACTGCTTTCAATTCTATCCATTTTCCTTTTCCTCCTTTTTAAGGTTTATCTCTGTCAGACGTGACTCCAGACATACCTGCGTTTTTTCTGTCGTGCCACCTTCAAGTAGTTTGTATAAACTTGTAATGGCTGTTTTTCCTATGTCCCCAAGAGGTTGAGAAACTATCCAGTAAGGTATACCCAGGGATTGCATCTCTCTGTTATCGTCATCGTAGACAACAAGCCCGATATTTTTAAGTGCTGCTGTAGGCAGTTTCACAAGGAGTTTTCTTGTTGCAGGAAAACTGGCTCCGAATATTGCATCAGGCTGCAATAATGAAACGTCAAAGAGTAACTGTGCCATTTCCCCTGTATCTATCTCTTTGTCGGCAAGATTCAGCACCAGATTCGGGTCATAGGCAATGCCGTGTTTTTTTAGAGCGTTTTTATATCCCTGTAAGCGGAGTGCTACCGTGACATTTTCCTCACTCCCTCCGTGGATGAACGCTATTTTTTTGTAGTTGTTTGTTATCAGGAGTTCAACTGCTTTTTCGGCAGACTCTTCATTGTCAGAGTCAACATAGTTAATATTGGAGCCCTTGAACGTACTGCCGATGACAATGTACGGCAGATGGATAGATGTCAGTTCTCTCTTTTCGTTGGACCCCGGAGCCAGGACAATAAGTCCGTCAATTGCCGAGTTGTTTCTGAAGAGGGAACTATAGGAAATTTGTGTGGTTTTCCTGTGAAAAGCAAAATAGTCACCCTTATTCAGGATGTACCTGAAAATGTGCTTGAATACCGCCCCCCCATAACTGTTTTTGTCAAAAAAGTATTCATCCACAGGTGTTCCCACTATTCCAATACATATATGCTTTTTGCCTGTTATGTATATACCACTGCCTCTTTTGACGATGAGCAGCCCTTCTTCTATAAGTGGCTTCAAGGATTTCTGCAAGGTAATGACATTGGCATTGTATTCTCTGGACATCTCTCTTAAACTGGGCAGTTTTTCCACATAGGTTCCTGTATTAATCTTTTCCTCTACATTTTTTCTCAGCCACTTTTGCTTGTTCTTCAGTGACGTCCCCGTGTTTAATTCAAGCAGTTTCTGTGTCATTCAACCATCCTTTTGTTTAAACTTTTCTCTATAACTGTTATATATGGTATCATATATATAACAATCTGTCAAGCCCAATTTTTGTACGTCTGAATTTTGTCTGGAGGAGCCACTTTTTTGAGGGCTACAGGCATTGCCATGGTAGATTTATAACTGAATCGTTTAATCTCGCTGGACGGGACGACCTGCAGGTAACATATCCTAATCAGATATAGAAGGAACAAACTGAGCCTCATCTATAAGGACAATAAGGATGCTGATAACAGTCTCTCTATAAATGGCATTTTAGTTTTCTCGCCTTTTTATAAGGTCTATTCTATTTCATCAAAGACCCGTACATAATCAACAATGAAATAGTCCGGCAGAACTGCTTTTTTTAACTCATCCGACGGCAATTCCCCTTCTCTGTATCCCATACATTCAGTGGATACCAGAATAAACTGTTCACGGTCGGAAACAGGATGGTCTATACGCCAGGATTCCTTTCCGTCTATGTAATAGATATAGCCTTTTTTACTCCAGTTCAGGCCGAATACATGGAAATCGTCAGGTGTCTTTTCTACCTGTCTATTTCCTGAGCCAGCGTGTTTATGGTCACTGCCATAGCCATTCCAATGATTATTGTGGGAGACAACTCCATCGCGGGTAAAGTTTTCCATAATGTCCACTTCTACCCCTGAGTGGCTCGGGTCTAACGTTGCTCCTATAATTGGAGACTGCAGCCAGAACGCCGCCCACCAGCCGGGTTGGGTGGGAAGTTTGCAGCGGATTTCATAATAGCCATACCTGTGCATGAATTTCGGCTTTTCAATCTTGGCAATCGGCCATATGAATTTACCGTAACTCTCGCCCGGACGGTCCATGTAATTACTGCCGGTCTGCAGGTGTGAAGAATAAAAATGACCGTCTTTTTCGTATAGTTTCAGCAGAAGGTTGCCCTTGCCATCAAGTTCTGCCGCATCATCCACAAAGGTCTTGTGACGTTGCTGAAAGAGGTGTAGGCGAAAACTCCACTTAGAGCGGTCTAAGAGATTACCGTCAAACTCATCATTCCATACCAATTCCCATTTCTTCCCTGCCGGCAGCAAACTTTTCAAGTGCTCCGGCGATTTTTTGGTCTGTAGAGTAGACATTTCCACCTCCTAAATCCATTTTTTATCTCCTGCATGTTATTGCAAAGCGAATGGTTGCGTTTATCCCGGACCTCTCCATTATAACACCTTTGCTACCCTTAAAGTCAACCTTGCAGTTATTTCCCCACAGGTCAACCTTTGTTTGCCATGACCGGGAATTTTCCTGTTTCCTTATAAAATGGTAATATGAAAAGGATATAAGAGGTGGTTAAAAATATAGTGATGGGAGGAAAGATAAGTGGTGAATTTTGACGATATCCTTGACATAAGGAAGGGTGATAGTGGGTTAACTATGGGCAGTTACCCTTCCCATATTGGACAGATTACCACAGCAGAGGAGTGGGAGATAAAGGCGGAGGCGCTGAGGGAGATTTTTTTACAGACGCTGGGAGAAGAACCTGATGTCTCCTGTTCCCTTTCCCCCGAGATAACTGATGAGAAGGACTGCGGTGACCACGTCAGGAGAAGTGTTCGTTATTCTGTGGAACCTGACGAGAGAATTACTGCATACGTCTTGATTCCCAAGAATGCAAAAGGGAGGTTGCCGGCGGTTTTGTGCATCCATCCAACCACCTCTTACGGTAAGGAACAGACGATAGGAAATGATAAGACAAAGGGCGGGCTTGACCGCGCCTATGCCCTTGAACTTGTAAGAAGAGGTTATGTAACGATTGCCTACGACCTTATGAGTGCAGGAGAGCGCTGCTTCCCGGGGAAAGAACACTTTGATACATCTCCTTTTTATGAGAAGCATCCGGGGTGGTCTGCGAGGGGTAAGGACCTGTGGGATTACAGCCGTGCGGTAGACCTTCTTATGACAATGGAAGAGGTTGACACCGAGAGGATAGGTTCAATAGGTCATTCTCAGGGCGGGGGGATAACGATACATGCGATGTCTCTGGATAAGAGGATAAAGGCGGGTGTTTCCAATTGTGGATTGTGCCCGGACAGAACCTCCAAAAACCCTTTTAATCAGGCAAGGACAGGTTGGTGGGTGGGCAGGCCTCGTTTGAGACCCTATTGCTGGACAGGCAAGTTATTCCCCATAGATATACATGAGCATCTGGCAATGGCAGCACCCCGTTCC
>CAYOYL010000073.1:0-11286 GCA_964408175.1 uncultured bacterium | reverse complement strand
TTGCGGAGCCTGTTCCGAGATTGTCATTGAGATTGCTTCGTCATTTGAAGCATTCCTCGCAATGACAAGCGAAGGAATCTCATTCCTCGCAATGACAAGCGAAGGTATTACGTTTTTATTTTTATTGTGAGCGGTTTTCTTTTTCTCCTCTGCCTTCTGCGTTTTTCACCTCCTTTACGGCATTTTTGAGGACGTAAAGAAAATTTATTCATATATACTTTACCGTTTGGAGGTGAAGAACAAATCAGTGTTGTGTTAAAAATGTGTTAAATCGTAAGAGGGCTTTCAGGAGGGTTTTAAGGAACGGGAAAGGATATAATTACCTCTGTTCCTGTGTTCACTGAACTCTTTATATCAATTGAGCCTTTGTGCAGCATCACTGTGTGTTTGACAATCGACAGTCCCAGTCCTGTACCACCTGTTTCTCTGGACCGTGACTTGTCCACGACGTAAAACCTTTCAAATATGCGCGGCAGACTCTTCTCAGGAATCCCTATGCCGGTATCTTTTATACTGATAACAAGGGATTTTCCATCCCTGAAGGTTTTAATTCCAATGTTTCCTTTGTCCGTATATCTTACCGCATTGTCTATGATGTTTATAAACATCTCTTCTATCTTGAAACGGTCTCCTTCAATATACCGGTTTTCCTCATCTATGTTGGTTTTTATCGTCAGTTTTTTTTCACTGACCTTCCCTTCAAACATCTTTAAGACCTCATTTAATATCTCTTTTATATCTATCCGCTCAAGGTCTATGCCTTTTGCCTCTTCAAGTTCAGAGAGTGATAGTATGTCGTTGACTATGTTTATCAGCCGTTCTGTATGTTTCCTGATTATGTCAAGGTATGTTTTTTGTTCTTCGGGTATCTCTTCATACAGCGTTTCCAGATAGCCCTTTATGGCTGTCAGCGGCGTCTTCAGTTCATGGGACATATTCGTGACCAGTTTTCTTTTTACCCTTTTCAGTTCTCTTTCTCCCGTAATGTCTCTGAATGATACAAAGATGTCTCCAGAACTTCCTGAAGGAGAAAACGAAGATAAAAAGGTCTTTCTATTTAAAGTAATCTCTTTTTCCAGAGGGATGCTGTCTTTGTGAATACCCTGTACTGCATCTATAAATTCCGTTTCCTTGAAAAATTTTATATAATTGTTCCCTTTCACATCCTGTGTGCCGAGAAGTCTTTTTGCCTCCTTGTTTGCAAAAGATATGGTGCCTGTCCTGTCTATAATCACCACAGGAGAGGAAAAAGATTCCGTTATACTCTCAATATTTTTTTTGATTTCTTCGTTGGATTTTGAAAGTGTGGTATTCTGTAAGGAAAGTTCTTCCGATAATCTGTTCAGGTATTTAACCCTGAGATAAAAAAGTATGGCAGAAAGAACAGATATTGCCGTAACAGTCAGCAGAATTATCTCTTTCATTCTTCTATTTTATATCCGACACCTCTGGTATTTTTTATGTACCTGCCGGCCTTACCCATCTTTTCCCGCAGGTTCTTTATGTGAACGTCAACGGTTCTTTCAATAACCGCCTTTTCACCCTCCCACAGGGTGTCAATAATTTTTTCTCTCGTGAATACCCATCCTTTTTTTGAGGCAAGTATCTGCAGAATTCCAAACTCCGCGAAGGTCAGGTCTATCTTTTTGTCATCAACGCAGACCTCCCGTTTTGCAGGGTCTATTACAAGCGTCTTTCCTATTCGGACCTTTTCCGTTTCAGTCTTTGACGAATAACGTCTCAGCACTGCTCTCACCCTCGCCACAAGTTCTTTGGGAGAGAAGGGCTTGGAGATATAGTCATCTGCGCCCATCTCCAGGCCTACAACCCTGTCTGTAACCTCTGTTTTTGCGGTGACCATAACTATGGGAAGGGATGATAACTTCGGATTGTTTTTTATAGACCTGCACACATCAATACCATCCATATCAGGCAGTATCAGGTCAAGTATAAGGATGTCAAAAGAGTCTTTTTCAAGTGACCTGAACAGGTCGTTGGCACTGGAAAACTCAGTCACCCTGTAGTTTGCCTTTTTCAGGTGCAGGGCTATGAGTTCTCTTATGTCTTTTTCATCTTCAAGCACCGCTATCTTCTCATTCATCACCCTCTATTCTATCACAAAAGAAAGGGGACAATCTACTTTTTTGACATCTAACTGAAATAATGTTATTTTTTTACACTATCTGCATAAAACAGGTTGTAATTAAAAATGAGGAGGGAAAATGTCTGATACACCTAATGTTAGAGTAAAAAGTTTGCAGTTTACCTATAAGACCTATCTAAAGTGGGATGGAGAGAAGAAAGGGACTCTTTCTTCTTCCGGTAAGCCTGATATTAAAATCGCCACCCCTCCTGAGTTTAAAGGACATCCCGGTATATGGTCACCCGAAGAGTTGCTTGTCGCTTCAGTCAACATCTGCATAATGACCACCTTCCTGTATTATGCAGGACGGAAAGAACTTGAATTTTTGAGATATGAAAGTACGGCAGAAGGTCTTCTGGAGAGAATTGAGAAAGACCTGCTCTTTACTAAGGTTACAGTTGTTCCCAGGATATTGGTATCCCTTGAAAAAGACGTAGAAACAGTGAAGGAGTTAATAGAACTATCGGAGAAAAATTGTTTCATCTCAAATTCTCTGAAGACCGAGGTTGTCGTAAGACCTGAAATAGTGACGAAGGAGAACTGAGTGCCCATAGATGATGTTCCCCGGTATAATGAATGTTGGAAGGAGGCATTGTGGGTCAGCAAAAAATAGGGGTCGGGGTAATAGGACTGAGAATGGGCAGAAGTCATATTGCTGGATATCTGAACAACGTACATACCCGACTGGTAGGTATATGCGACACAAACGATGAGCTCCTCAACAAAACAAAGGATGAATTTGGGGTAAGGATAGCGGTAAAAGACTACAGACGGCTTCTTGATGAAAAAGAGATACAGATAATTTCAATTGCCACACCGGACTTTGTCCATTCGGAGCAATCTGTAAAGGCACTGGAGGCAGGGAAGGATGTATTCTGTGAAAAACCCATGACTTCGTCTGTAAAAGAAGCAAAAGAGATTGTAAAGGCGGTTAAAAAAACAGGACGTCGCTTCATGGTGGGACAGGTTTGCAGGTATGCACCGGGTTTTGTACTGGCTAAAGAAATGGTGGATAGAGGAGAAATAGGTGAACTTTTTTTTGTGGAGAGTGAATATGCCCATGATTATTCAAAAGTCCCGGGTTTTGATAACTGGCGTAAAGACCCCCGCAGAGAACCATTCCTCGGAGGAGGTTGCCACGCGGTTGACCTGCTCCGATGGATAGCAGGAGATGCAGAGGAAACCTTTGCATACTCAAACCACAAGTGTCTCACAGACTGGCCTGTTGACGACTTCACCGTTGCCTTGTACAAATTTCCTGAGAAGGTTATAGGAAAGGTTATGGTTTCAATAGGATGTATAAGGCCTTATACAATGAGAAGCGTATTCTACGGCAAAAAAGGAACAATCATATGTGACAATACAAGTCCGCAGATACGCATCTGCAAAAAAGAATATTTCAAAACAAAACCCTCTTTTGCCTCGGTCCCCGTAGAGATAGAAAGCCACAATGTTACGGCAGAGATATCCGAGTTTGTCAACTCCATCATCAAAAAAACTCCTGTGGTTACCAACGAGATTGAAGGTGCGAAGACCGTGGCATCATGTCTGGCTGCAGTCAGGTCGGCCAAGACAGGGAAAGCGGTAAAAATAGAAAAGATAGTATAGGAAAATCCCATATTTATTTGGGATATAAGAAAATCTCTTAAGGTGCAGTTAAAATGGAAGCAGGATTTTACACTACGGATATAACCCCCTATATAGGGATGGAAAAACCAGGTGGTTATGGGAAGTCATACATTACCTCCATACACGACCGACTGAAAGCAAGGGCTGCTGTAGTCTCTGATGGAAAAGAAAAAGCCGCCATAGTGGGGATAGACAGTCTGGTCATCCAGTCATTCAAAGCCACTGCAAGGATACGCTCAGAGATAAAAAAGAGGACGGGCATAAAAGAATCTTCCATAATGATTGCCGCCTCTCATACGCATATGGGCGGTCCTTTTTTTGGACTGATGGAGGATGATTATACCAGTGCCCCTCCTTTAATCAAAAAACTTGTTTCTGAATATTCCACCATACCCGACCCTGTTTATTACGAATACCTGATAGGGCAGATAGTCACTGCGGTATGCGAGGCTGACAGGAGACTGACACCTGCTACCCTTTCAGGCGGCAAGGGTTTTGAAGGCAGTGTAGTTTTCAACAGAAGATTCAGGATGAAAAACGGACGGACGTTTACCCACCCGGGTAAAGGGAACAGAGAGATTATATCCCCGGCAGGTCCCATAGACCCTGAGGTGGGAGTCATATCTGCATGGGACAGTAAAGATAACCTTCTCGGGTGTATAGTCAACTACGCCTGCCACGGCACAACCTTTAACGGAGGAGTCTCTGCGGACTGGATATACTATCTTGATAAGACCATTTCTGATGCAATGGGAAACAGCGTTGTCGTTTTTTTAAACGGGGCATGCGGTGACGTGACACAGGTAAACAACCTCTCTCTTACAGAATCTGAATTTGGTGAAAAATACTCAAGGCTTGTAGGTATGAGCGTGGGAGGAGAAGCTATAAAGGTTATGGCCAGGGCTGAAAAAGGTGACTTTGCCCCTGTGGCCTTCAAAACATCTACAGTAAGATTAAAGAGACGGAAACCATCACAGGAAAGGGTCACTGAGAGTCTTAAGATTGTAGAAAACGGTCTGAGGACAATGAGGACAAGCCGTTTTGAAACGGAATGGATATTCGCAAAAGAGCTCCTTATAGCCAACTATCTCTGCGAAAAAGAGCCTGAGGTGACTGTTGAGATACAGGGTATTCAGATAGGACCTGCGGTATTTCTGGCAAACCCCTCAGAATTTTTCTGCCAGCTCGGCATTGATATCAAAAAGAGAAGCCGGTTCCCATTAACCTTTGTTGTGGAACTTGCCAATGACTGTATTGGATACGTGCCTGATGAAGGTGCATTCAAACCTGAAGGAGGCGGTTACGAGACGGTCCTCACAGGTTATTCAAATATGGAGATAACAGCAGGAAGCAAGATAGTAGAGACGAGCCTGAAAATCGCAGAAGGATTCAAACCCGGCCTTCTTCCTGAAACCAAAAAGATAGATGTGCCGAGACCGCCATGGGACTATGGAGTGCTCGGGCCCGACCTGAAATAGGTTCTTCCTTTCTGCAGTGTAATAAGGTCTATTGTCAGTGCTCTTCTCTTTCTCCAAAGATTTTACTGCCTATCCTTACAATATTTGCCCCTTCTTCTATGGCAATCCTGTAGGAGTTTGTCATCCCCATAGAAAGATACCTCATCTCCACCCCTTCTATGCCTGCCTTTTTCATCTCTTCAAAGAGTCTTTTTGTCTCCACGAAATACGGGCGGGCATCTTCCGGATTGCCAAACCTGGGTCCCATAGTCATAAGCCCGAGTATCTTTATATTCTTAAAGACTGAAATGCCTTTTATTAGGTCTATTGCATCTTCAGGCAGTACCCCGGATTTCTGTTTCTCTTTACCGCTGTTGACCTCAATCAATATGGGCATCACCCTGGAAATGTTGGCGCATCTCCTGTCAATATCTTCCGCCAGTCCATAGGAATCAACGGTTTCAATCATATCAAAAATCTCTACCGCCTTCTTAACCTTGTTCTTTTGAAGGTGCCCGATGAAGTGCCAGAGCGCCTTTTTACCTATTACGCCAAATACCTCTTCTGCCTCCTGAAGGTAGTTTTCTCCGATAGTCTTCACCCCTGCTCCGATGGCTTCCATAATTTCATCGGCGGTTCTCGTCTTTGCCGCTGCCACAAGTTCAACACCGGCAGGCAGCTCTGCCAGTATCTCTTTTACGTTTCTCTCAATCAATCTCTCTTTTTCCATCTTGTTCCCCCTCGTATTATATTGTGATATGGCTGGACGTTCTGAACGCTACCTAAAACCTGAGTATAACATAGTTTTCAACAGGAATATCTGCTGATAACCACCTGCTTTTGACATCCGGCTGGTTGAAAAAAGTTGCCTTGCTGTTCCATTCAAGCATATTGGCAGGCTCAATGACACTACCGCCTGTTTCAATAACCTCTACCGGAAATACGTTTTCTACCGCCGTTTCATACCGGATGTTTGCAATACCTACCCGTGCATAGCCGCCTATGGATATTCTCAAGAAACCCGGGGTTGTGGAAACGGGGATATATACCTCTGAAGTACCTTCTTTCTTAATGGGCAGGGCATTCACCTTATAGACAGTTTCATATGACCTCCCGTCGGCAGATACCTTTATGCAGCAGGAGTGCGCACAGGGGTCTATGGTCAGTATCTCAATTACAATCTGCAGTGGAGCAAAGGGGTAATTTTCCACGACAGGATTTTTAAGAAAATTCTCTGCCCTTTCCTTGAGGGATATCAGGTTTTTAAGGGATTTATCAGCCGTTCCATAGATATCACGGGCATCTTTTGTTTCTGCATAATAGTCTGAAAGTTCATTCAGAAGTGCTGTCCATTCCTCACATTCTTTTATGACATCCTTCAGTTCAAGAATCTGCAATTTCAGGACCTCGGAGTGTGCGCTTTTTCCCTTCAACATATTCCTGATGGTCTCCCGCAGTCCCTTTTCTATCTTCTCCTTTTTTGTAAGAACCTCCTTCTGTAGTATCCCGCTTCTGACAACCCTGTTTAACAGCCCCTGTTTCAGACCTTTCAGTACGTTAAGTGCCAGAGACAGGTTGTTATCCGTAGCACCGGCGGAGAGCAGAAACATCTTTTGTTCACCGGTACTGTAGTCGGACAGAACCTGTTTTCCCACCTCTTCAGATGAGGGGACCTGTCCGGTAAAAAGTATATTGCCGGCTATGCAGCGGTTGATAGTCACATTATCCTGATAACGATTGCGTCCTTCCCACTCGGTGACGAGGAAGGAGTCAACCCCGAATCTCTTTGCATAACGCGAAAAGGTAGTCACGTTTTCAGGGTCACTCCCACCGGCGGCTATGACCTTAAATCCGTTTTCTGTCAATACCCTCAAACTGTCAACCTTCTGCCAGTTAAAGAAACTGAATCTCGGGACATCTTTTATAGGACTGTAGTGCCAGTCAACCATTATTATACCTTTGTCAAGTCGCTCAATGACGCCCGGATAGTAAAAACACATATCCGCCCACATCAACATAGTCTTGCTGTGTTTCTCTGTCTGCCGATGTAGAAAGTTTACATATTCAGCAAACAACCCTCCAAGTCCTATCTCCTTTTCTTTTTGTCTGCACAGACTGCATGACCCCAGTTCCCATGTTTCGTCAAGTCCGAGGTGCAGGTAAGGTGAGGGGAAGAGACCTGAGACCTCCTCTATGACTGAGGCTACCCATCTTCGGGTCTCAGGTAATGAAGGACAGAGACAGTTATTCCAGTTCTGTTCCATCTGTCTTGCCCCTTCCCTCGTTTCGCTCATATTCTTAAATGAAGGATTTTTGAGAAACCCTTCCGTATGCCCGAGGAGGTTTAAACTGGGTACTATTTCCACACCATAACCTGAAGCAAAATCAACCAGTTCAGATATCTCCTCTTTTGTCAGTCCTGTACCCGCCTCCCTGAAAGAATTCAGGCGAAGACCGTTCTCAAGATAGAGGTGACACTGGTTGAAGTGGAATCCTGAAGACTCCTTGATGACCCGTTTGACAGTTTCAATATTTTCCGGCTGTCTTGCCAGGTCAATCTGAAAAGCCCTCGTTGTAAAAAAACCTTCTTTGTTTTTATGTAGAGTAGACATTTTCCCCCTTATAGGTTATAAGAATATCTTTATTTCAGTTGAACCTCTTTTGTTACCTTTACGCCGCTGATGACATCCTCCACTTCCAGTAACCACCTGCCTGTTGTATCATTGAAGGCAAAAGGTATTGATGCCTTTGACAGACCCTCTTCATCTGCTCTGAATACCCCGGAATATAAGGTTGCCTTTTTCCCTCCTAAGCAGGTCAGACTGTACCTGTAGACTGATTGGATGGTTTCCCCTGTAGATAGCCTGCTATCTGCGGAGAATTCATAATCTTTGCCGCGGCTGACAGATGCCGGTCCATAAACCTCCAGACCTTTTACCTGAGATGGCAGTAAAGCATACATCTTAACTCCTCCGCCATCCAGTTTTACATTCACAGGAGTGTTTGCACCTATTGTATTTCCTTCGGTAACCTCATACACATACCTGTCCATCTGCGGGGTAAATTCAAAGGATGCACTGCCATCACGGTAGTTTATGAAGGAGATGATGGACATCCCGTTCTTATCGTATCTTACAACCTCAACCATAGGAATGCCTGTCTCCTGTATAAATTGAGGTATTGTTGCTATGGGATGTACGCCATTATCTCTCAGGATGCCGTATAAGATATCCCTGAACTCTTTCCCCTGTTTTTCCATACGCTGTTTGGGATAGCCTGTAATATCTTTATCCATTATCAAACTTATGCCACTACCTGTTCTGTGGAGTCTGCCGGGTTGAGAGATAACGCTATGAAGGAGAGAACCGTTTACAGCCTTCCTCAGATAATAGTCGTACTGTGCGGGCTTTTCTCCTGCTATAAGGATTCCACCGTTACGTACAAACTGCTCTATCTCCAGTGCCTCTTTATCGGACAATGCCAGCGTGAAAGGCAGTATAAGAACCTTAAAGTTCTTCAGTATGCCTGTCTCCACCTGTTCGCTTGCAACGTAGTCATACTGATAACCCATATCCTCAAGGAGTTTTTCAGTCCCTGTACAGGATGCAACATAGTATCCGGTTGACCTGTACGCATCGGCAGCATATATGGCTGTTTTGCCGTAGTGTATCGCAATACCGCTGTTGTACCGCTGTGCACCGTCTATGATATGGAAGATGCCATCTTTTATCTTCCTGATTCCCTGTTGTGAAAGATAGAACGGATATGTTATACGGAGGTCCGGTGCGATAATGCCTGCATTTGCTCCGCCGTATGTTGTCTTCCCATCGGCTGTCCACCAGTAAATACCGTTGTAGTTATGCAGCAGTGCATACCACGGGAAGTATCTCATAAAGGTTCCATCTGTAAACTGACCTGTATATGAACCCCAGTAGATGGTTCTGTATTTTACATTAGGGAAGTGGGCAGCAAGTGACCGTGTTATCTCTAACTGTGGCGGGTCCTGGTAGGTATAAAGGTTGTAGTAGCCCACTGTCCCGAGAATCTTCCACCAGTCAGCACCATCAGTACTGTTCAGTCTTCCATATCCGTCAGGCCCCATAAGGGCATCCTTGTCTGATTCTCTTAACGCATCGCGCATAACACCCATATCTTTTGCGTAGGACTCTTCCATAAATCTTGTGTGTTCAAGCCACGAGGTATAACTGCCCTGCTCCTTGGCTTTTTTAAGCGTGGCAGGGATGATATCCTCCCACCTGTTGTAGATGGTATTCCATATTCTGTTAAGGTTACCTATGTTTTTATATCTACTTTTCAACCATTCTCTGAAAGCCTGAAGGGTATATTCACAGAAACAGTTGCCTCCCATTGAACGGTCACTGCCGTCTCCATAAACCAGAACGTCATATCTTGACCAGTGCTCTCCAATTTCGGTTGCCCGTTCTGCACGCTCTTTGACAACGTCAGGGTTGTGTAAACAGTTTTTGTGGACAGGCCCCTTTTCCGTCTGTTCTATAACGGCTGTTCTCCCCCAGTACTGGGGATATGACGGTTGTGTAAAGAGATTGCTTTCTGCTATAACCTCTGCAAGCCCCGGGTGCTTTATAATCCCTATGTTGATAAACCTGGCGTCTATGCTAATCTCAGGATACCTGTCAAATATTCTCTTTGATATATAGTCCGCCTGCGGTTCACTCCATATGGATACAGGGAAGGCAGGTCTTTCCCTGCCTGTGACAGATACAGCAGTTTGTCTCAAAGATACATCAACGGACCCCTTTTTTAACACCGCCTCCAGATGGTGTACTGATGACCTGTAAGGGGTCCCTGCACCAAAACGGAAAGGATATTTTTCCTTACCTGTCTCCGAATAACGTTTCTCCCATAACAGCCGTCCATGGTTGTCGTAGAAATTTGTCTGGAGTGTGTATCCTTTTGCAAGCGGCTGTTTTAGTATAATACCTCCGGATACCTCTTCATTTGCCCTGAGGCAGATACGGTCAACATCTATCTTCTCTATACTGTTGCGGCTTGTTATTGAAAGAGGGAAGGCAGCCCAGTCACATACCTTGCCGCCTGAGCGGAATATAAGGTTGACAATATACTGGCCCTCTGACAAGACAGGAAGATTCAAACCTAATCTCTGACCACTGCCCCGTGCATCTTTGATATCTGTTGTCCCTGCATCAATAAAACTTCCATCGCGTTCTCTGCATAAGGTAGCATCAATGGAGAAACTGTCTGCTGTCGTTGCGTTGTCAAACAAAATCTTCACTGTTGCGGGCATATCTTCAGTCATCAGTGTATCTGACGGTATACCTGTAAGCGTGATACCCTTATCCCTCTCTGAAGCCCACTGAATTGCCCTTGCCACCAGTGCAGTATAGTATTCGTATTCCCAGTCTTTTTCGTAGGGATGTATGCCGGGAGTCAGGATATGGTTGGTATGTCCTACGGTATATCTCAAGGCAACCCACCGGCCTTTTCCGAAGGCACCTGCACTGAAGACTGTTTTGGCATCCCTGTCTTTGAATGCGGTCAGCCGCCCTGCCGGAATGCCTCTGGTCAGCACCTCTATATCCTGCATCACACCCTGCTTGAACAACTGGTCTAATTCCCTGTTCTGTCTGGGCGGTGATACATAAACCAGACCCGTGCCGCCGTAGACCTTTTTCAGTATCTCATACCTGTGTTTCGTCAGTATCTTGTCCCACTCAAAACGCCCGATGACTATAACGTCATATTCTTTCTTGAGTTTTGCATCAAACTCATCTGTTACATTGCTGATTGTCCAGAACTGCGGAGTCCCGTAAGAGTCTTCACTTGACAGGTAGTTGTGGGTGTGGGTCATTATAACCTCTACGTCAAGGTCAAACCTCTGCATCATCTCAACGCTTTCCCTATGTCCCCATGCAGGTCCTATCACCAGAACCTTTATGGTCCCTGTCATATGCGGCTTGCCCCACACAAGGTGTGGTGTCTCCACGACACTGCTTATTCCCGTAAAGGGATTGTATATCTTTTCTGGTATCCACTCGCCGTAAGACAACCCTGATA
>CAYOYL010000072.1:0-15956 GCA_964408175.1 uncultured bacterium | reverse complement strand
TTATGGCACTGGTCAGGGTTGTCTTCCCATGGTCCACATGTCCTATTGTCCCTATGTTTACGTGCGGCTTGCTCCTTATAAATTTTTCCTTTGCCATTTCATTTTCCTCCCGTTTTTACACAATCCTCAGCGGTCATTACCAACCACTCATTACTGCTTTTTATGCAAGCTGCTGATGGGAATTGAACCCATGACCCCGTCCTTACCAAGGACGTGCTCTACCTCTGAGCCACAGCAGCCAAAGCAAGATAGTAAAGTTTACAACAAAAAAAAACTGCTGTCAAGTCTTATAGGTTCGAATCCCGTACCACCTTACAATTCCATCAACCGTAAAGCCTTATAAAACAATTCAATTCATACTCCACTGGAAAGCGGGAAACGGGATTCGGCGCCTCTCGCCTCCCACTACGGCTCGGGTCGGCCACCCGCATGGCTCCTCTTACTCATCGGAGCCAAGCATCTTCGCTCCCTTCGAATCCCTTACAAAGAAGAGATAAAGCGGGAAACGGGATTCGAACCCGCGACTTCGACCTTGGCAAGGTCGCACTCTACCGCTGAGTTATTCCCGCAGAGCAAAATTCACCCCATAATTATAACCTTTTACCCTGATTTGTCAACAACTGTCCACAATCCTTCGCAGGTCATCAGGAACAGGAGCTGTAAAATTCATTCTCCTCCCAGTTGACGGCAGTGTTAACGTTATACTGTGTGAATGCAGTGCCACCCTGTTTATCAAATCAGATTTCACCCCGTACTTCAAATCTCCTATGACAGGATACCCAAGGTGCATAAGGGTAACTCTTATCTGGTGTGTTCTACCAGTTATCGGTTTTGCCTTTACCACCGTCAGGTTGTCAAGGTATCTAATAACCTCCAGAGAGGTCAGGGCCTTTTTCCCCCTCAGATAATGGACCTCCATCCTTGTATAATCGTCTCTATCAGGAGTGACAGTGAATTCAATCTGTACCTTTAATGGTTCAAACCTCCCCTGCACTACAGCAAGATATTCTTTCTCTACCTGACGGTTTTGAAATTGACGTACCAGAGAATCAAAAGCAGAATCTGTCCTGGCAAAAACAATTACCCCTGAGGTCTCTTTATCAAGACGGTGGACAACACCAGGCCTGAAAGGAAGCCCCTTAGAAGAAAGTGTCGTTTGATAGAGTAGAAAATTTACAAGTGTCCCCGTTAAAATCCTGTTTGTCGGATGGGTCAGGATCCCTGATGGTTTGTTAACCACAACAATATCTGAATCTTCGTATAATACATCCATCCGTCCGTTTTCCGGCCTAATCAG
This sequence comes from uncultured bacterium, assembly GCA_964408175.1. Lineage (GTDB taxonomy): Bacteria > Ratteibacteria > UBA8468 > B48-G9 > JAFGKM01 > JAFGKM01. The sequence continues at coordinate 14,659 of CAYOYL010000072.1, read as the reverse complement.
GGTATCATCACAAACAAGAGAACCAGATTCATCTATTGTTATTTCATCATCAGGATGCAGCAAATGGGAAGGTAAAACAGTTCTGCCGCTGACAAGAATCCTGCCGCCTTTTAAAAGTTTTTTTATCCTTTCCCTTGAAACATTAAGTTCTTCACTGAGGTATCTATCTATCCTTTCTTTTTCACCCGCTTTTCCATACACCAGTCTTTTGCTCACCTTTTCTTTTTGGCAATCTTTTTTATAAAATCGTGGGCTATAAAATCCTTCTGCATCTGGTTTGTCCCTTCATATATCTGGGTTATCTTTGCATCCCTGAACATCTTCTCCACTGGATAATCCTTCATAAAACCATAACCACCAAACACCTGTATGGCATCAGTGGTCACCTTCATAGCCACATCTGATGCAAATAGTTTGCACATCGCTGAGTTGGCTGAATAATCCTTGACTCCAGCATCTATCATCTTAGCAGTCTGGTAAATCAGACCTCTTGCCGCTTCTATCTGCACCGCCATATCGGCAATTATGTGCTGTACCGCCTGGAAGGAACTTATGGGCTGACCGAACTGCCTTCTCTGATGAGAATACTCCAGTGCAGCCTCAAACGCCCCCTGTGCTATTCCGAGAGCCTGTGCTGCAACACCAGGCCTGCTCGCATCAAAATTCTTCAGGGTTATGATAAACCCCATCCCTTCTTTTACAAGAACATTTTCAGCAGGAACCTTACAGTTTTCAAAAACCAGTTCTCTTGTCGCTGATGCCCTTATACCCAACTTTTTCTCCTTCTTACCGAATCCAAAACCTTCCATACCCTTTTCAACAATGAAGGCAGTCTCGCCCCTTGCCCCCTTTGTCCTATCGGTAGCGGCAATCACCACATATATCTCTGCTTCGCCGCCATTTGTTATCCACTGTTTGGTTCCATTTAATATATAATAGTCCCCTTCTTTTTTCGCAGTAGTATTTAAGATGGTTATATCACTTCCTGCTCCTGACTCTGTCACCGCAAATCCAGCAATCTTTTCTCCGCTGGCTATTAAAGGAAGATATTTTTTCTTCTGCTGTTCATTGCCAAAATTCAGAATAGGAAATGTACCGAGTGCTGTTCCTGCATAAGCAAGAGCAATGCCTCCACAAACTCTACTCAGTTCTTCTATAACAAGACATAATTCAAAAATCCCGAATCCCATTCCACCATACTCTTCAGGGATGTAAACTCCGAAAAGGTCGGACTGTGCAAGAGTCTTTACCACATCCCAGGGAAACTCCTCTTTTTCGTCACACTCAGCCCTGACAGGCAATATCTTCTCTTCCGCTATTTTTTGGGCAAGTTCTTTTATCATCTTCTGCTCATCCGTGAGAAAATAGTCCATTGCTCCTCCTTTTAACCTGTATATTTTTTAAGAACCAGCGTAACATTATGCCCGCCAAAACCGAATGAATTTGATATTGCTATGTTTATATCTTTTTTAACAGATTTGTTAGGCACATAGTTCAGGTCACAGTCAGGGTCAGGAAATTCGTAATTCATCGTGGGTGGGATAATCCCTTCTTCTATGACAAGATTTGTGACTATAAACTCAACGGCTCCAGATGCCCCGAGCAGATGTCCTATCATGGATTTTATCGAACTAACAGGTATGTCATATGCCCTCTTCCCAAAAACTTTTTTTATAGCCGCCGTTTCACCCCTATCGTTCAGTGGAGTGGATGTCCCATGTGCATTAATGTAATCAACCTCATCACTTTTGATACCTGAATTTTCCAGAGCATACTTGATAGATAATGCAGCACCGTTACCTTCAGGGTCAGGAGCAGTTATATGGTAAGCGTCACAACTCATTCCTGCACCTATAAATTCCGCATATATCTTCGGAGCACTTCTTTGCAGGGCATGTTCCAGAGTTTCAAGCACTACAACACCCGCACCTTCACCCATAATAAAACCGTCCCTTTCCTTATCAAAAGGTCTTGAGGCTTTTTCGGGAGCATCATTTCTTGTAGAAAGTGCCTTCATAGAACAAAAACCCGCAAGACCGAGCGGTGTTATAGCGGATTCCGTACCGCCCGCCATAATAATATCTGTTACACCGGACCTCAACATACTCAATGCGGTCCCGATGGCATGAGCACCTGAAGCACATGCACTTACAGTGGCAAAATTAACCCCTTTTAGTCCGAACTGTATAGCCACCTGTCCTGCTACTATATCAGGGATGAGCATGGGGATAAGAAAGGGGGAAACGCGGGAAGGCCCGCTTTTCATCAGTATCTCTTTTTGTTCCTCTATAATCCTCAGTCCTCCAATACCAGAGCCTATAATAACCCCTGTTCTTTCTTTTTCCTCCTCAGAAAAAGAGATGCCGCTGTCACTAATCGCTTCAAATGCTGATTTAAGGGCAAACTGAACAAACATATCCATCCTGCGCAAGGATTTGGAGTTAAACCCTTCCAGCTCAAAATTTTTTACTTCGGCACCTATCTTGCTCGGATACAACGAAACATCAAACTTTTTTATAATGTCTATTCCGTTGCTTCCGTCTTTCAGGTTCTGCCACGACGTCTTTACGTCATTTCCAACAGGGGTTACCATCCCCATACCGGTTACCACAATTCTTTTCATGTTTGCTTTTTCTTCTCAATGTAATCCACAGCATCTTTAACATTTCTTATTTTTTCTGCATCTTCATCAGGTATATCTATACCGAATTTTTCTTCAAATTCCATGACCAGTTCAACCGTATCAAGTGAGTCAGCCCCAAGGTCATCCACAAAAGATGCACTTTCCGTAACCTCGGAAATGCCAACCCCCAACTTATCAGAAATAATATTTCTCACTTCCTCCAATATAGCACTCTTTTCCATATTACCTCCTCCCTCGTATTATATGTATGTGAATCTTTTGATTAAAAATAAAATCCAATTCATTTATCTTTTTCAACAACCTCGTATCCCATAAGTCCGGCAAGGTCATTGAACTGCTGTCTGTAGTCTCCGAAAAAGACCACCCTGTGGTTACCAAATGTCTTCCAGTCAAGGTTCTTGAGAAGCAACCCTGCATCAGTATCAACCGCAGTCTTTGTTCTACACAAAATATGGTCCCACCCTGAGAATAACTTTTCTCCATCCACAGTGGTACCAGAAAACAAAGACATCTTCTTGTCATGGACACTGAATTTTACCACCGTCACCTGTTCATTAACAGGAAGTCTTACCAGCACACATGCACCCCCTTTTTCCTGCTGGTCAACAGGATACTGTGGAAGATTTCTTATTACAAACGGAAGATTTTTACCCTTGTGCAAGGGGTCATTAAACGGACACTCACAGTGCATTACATATGCCTTGTTGTTACCCTCATCTATCACATAGTCCCCATTCATACCTGCAAAACCTGTCACCAAGACCCCCAACTGTTGGGTAACCAGACTGTCAAAGAGTGTCTCTGATGTTGCAACTACACCATCGGTACAAAACTGCGAAGAAGGTAGCCCCTGTGATGGAATTGGACCTCCGGGGTAATTGATAAAAACACCATAGCCTTCAGTCGTTATTGCATTACACTCATAATCATCCATCATCTCCTTCATTGTTAAGTAGAGTCGGGCTGACTTTCCTATCTCCTCTTTATTTGTACCGACAACATCTTCTGCTTCATCCATCCACTTCTCTGTTATTTCCTTTGCTTTTTTGTCATCCACATTTTCCATTCTTGCAACCATCTCACTCTGCGGTCTCACTGTAATATTAGCTCCAAGTTTATGTAGATTGTCAATATATCTCTTTTCATAAAGTGCCCGCCCTTCATCCTGATACTGCAGTAACATTGGTTCATAATCTCCCAGTACAGGTCTACCCGTTACTGCAAGGATGTTTAAAGACTTAAAAGACGAGATGATGCGGATAAGTTCTATCTTCCGCACCACATCATCCAGACGTGCTGAAAAAACTGAACCATTCGTGTCAGGAATGATTGGGATACAACCTGTAAGCATTCTTTTCCCTCTTGAAATAGCATAGGGATACTGCCACTGACTCCAGAGAGGAAATACCGCTATCTTGGGAATATCTATATCAAGTATTTCATGCGGAAGTGTCCCGAAATAGAGAATACCATCAATATTTCCTGCCTGAGATTGGATATTACCGACTGCATACTCTATCTTTTCAACCTCGGTTGTTCCAACAAATTCAATGTTTTTACACCGTTTCTTTATCTCATTTAGAATATCCTGATTACTTAAAACCTTACCTTCAGGATAACGGAGTTTATATGTACCTGTACTTCCAAAAAATCCACTTGAAGAAAACACTACATAGATTCTCGCTTTTCTATCCATCCCTTCTCCTCTATTAGAAATCTGCCAAAAACGGTAGATTATTTATGCCTGTCTTTTTCAATAACCTCATATAATCTTCTTTATATTACTTATCTAATATTCCGTTTTACCAGAATTCTTCTATATACCTGTTCTATTTTCCCCTGTCAATTTTACACTAAACAACAAGACCTCCGTCTATTCTTAAGACCTGTCCGGTTATGTAAGATGCAGCGTCAGAAGATAAGAAAAGGATTGCATCAGCCACCTCTTCCGGCTTTCCGAACCTGCGTAAAGGTATCATGTCCAGCATCTTTTCCTTAATATTTTCCGGCAACTTCTCCGTCATTCTGGTTACTATATATCCAGGGGCGACTGCATTAACATTAACCCCAAACCTGCTGAACTCTTTAGCACAGGTCTTGGTCAGAGAAATAATCCCTCCTTTAGATGCCGAGTAATTTGCCTGTCCTGTATTACCTATCTGTCCTATTATTGAAGCAACGTTTACAATCCTGCCTGACTTTTTTGAAAACATCGCTCTGCCGACTATTTTACTGCAAATAAACGCTCCTTTCAAGTTAACATTCAAAACATCATCCCAGTCTTTCTCAGACATTTTGAGGATTAAACCGTCCCTCGTGATACCCGCATTATTTATAAGAATATCCACCCTACCCCATCTCTCAAGGACCTGTTTAAGACCTCTCTCAACATCGGTCTGTAAGGTTATGTCTAATTTTGAGGAAATAAAATTTATGCCTTTGTTATTTAATTCTTTTTCAAACTCCTCATCTATAAAAACATCCCACATAACAAGACTTGCACCCTGCTCTCCGAACTTCAAAGCGAGAGTCTTCCCTATTCCTCCAAACGCCCCGGTTATGATAGCAACCCTGTCTTTAAACATTTTTAACCCCATTCCCCCTCACCACCCCTATCCCCCGAAGAGAGAGGATTTAAGTTGAGGGGCTTCATTTTATCATCCTTTCAGCAATGCCATAGTATTTTCAAGAGATGCCGTATCCTCTACGTTTAACACCAGAGACTCTGGAAGAATCCCTTCTATAAGTTTCTTTAAGACCTTCTTCGGTCCGACCTCAACAAAAACATTATTCTTTTCATCCGAAACCATATTCTCAACCGTCTCCACCCATCTTACAGGCGAAGAAATCTGATTCACAAGCCCCTTTTTTATCTCTTCCTTATCTCTGGTTCTCCTGCCTGAATAATTCGGATAGACTGGCACCTCAGGCTCGTAAAAATCTATCTTTGAAATCTCTTCCTCCATCATTTGCGACGCTTTCTTCATAAGTGAGGTATGAAAGGGTCCACTCACGTTAAGCACAATTCCTTTGATTCTATGCTTTTTTAAAAAAGAACCGAAACTCTCAATATCTTTTTTTCTCCCGCCTACAACCACCTGTGTATGAGAGTTTATATTTGATATTTCCAGTTCTGGAAAATCCTTCAGGAGACTCTCAACGTCTGAGATATGCAAACCTATGACTGCAAGGAGCCTTCCATCAACATCCTGCGATATTTCATCCATAATCTGTGCTCTTCTCTTTACGATATAATACCCCGCTTCAACACTCATTGCCTTTGAAGCAGCAAGAGCTGAATACTCTCCCAGACTGTGTCCTGCTAAACTACATGGGGAAAATCCCTTTTCTTTGAAGACCTTCCAGCAGACCATGCTTATCCCGAAGATAGCCGGCTGACAGACCAGTGTTCTTGTAAGTTCCTCCATCGGACCACTCATAATCCTATCCATAAGCGGCAAAGAGGTTATCTTTTCACCCAGCATTATTATCTCCGCACACCCCGGAACGTTTTCTATAAAATCTTTACCCATCCCGACGTACTGCGATGCCTGTCCGGGAAAGACAGCAGCAAATTCTTTTATTTTGTCCATCTTATCAGGTTAGCCCCCCAGGTAAGCCCGCCGCCAAAAGCAACGGTAATTATCAAATCCCCTTTTTTAAAAAACCTTTCCTTAGAAGATTCATCCAGCGCTATGGGAACGCAGGCCGCCGACATATTTCCATATCTCTCTATGTTTATGTAGAACTTTTCAGGTGGTATACCAAGATTTTTCGCCACACCCTTTATAATCCTCAGATTGGCCTGATGCGGTATAAAAGCAGATATGTCCTCTTTTTTCAGATTAAACCTCTCAAGCAATTTATTTATTGATTCACTCATAGTCAATATTGCTATTTTAAAAAGTGGAGCACCTTCCATCTTCATAAAATGCATTCTTTTTTCAACTGTATCAAAAGAAGCAGGATTTAACGAGCCACCGGCAGGTGCATCCAGAAGATTTCCATAACCGCCGTCAGCAGAGAGATAAGAGCCGAGGATGCCCTCTTCATCCGAATGTCTTAACACCGCAGCCCCAGACCCATCTCCAAGCAGGACACAAATACTTCTGTCAGTATAATCTGTAATGCGGCTCATACACTCTGAAGCCAGTACAAGACCGTTTTTGTACCTTCCTCCCAGCATCAGATTCTTTGCGATTTCCAGTCCGTAGATAAACCCTGAACAGGCGGCAGATATGTCAAAAACAGGTATGTTTTTAATGCCAAGTTTTGACTGTATTACACATGCCGTGGACGGGAAAAACATGTCTGGCGTCACTGTAGAGCAAAGTATAAAGTCAATATCATTTACAGATATACCAGCATCTTTACATGCATTCAGGGAAGCCTGTACCCCCATATCTGAAGAAGCCATCCCTCTCGGACATATCCTTCTTTCCTTAATGCCTGTCCTCGTTGTAATCCACTCATCTGTGGTGTCCACCATCATCTCAAAGTCATGGTTGTTAACTACCTGCTCAGGCAGGAAGGAGCCTGTACCTGAAATTACTATGCCTGCCATATAATTGCCTCCAGATTGCTTTTCAGTTTGTTTGTAAAGTCAGATGCAACAATTTTTTTACCCAGTTTTATAGCACTGTACAGAGCCCGCGGAGAGGAACGTCCATGGCTGATTACTACAAGCCCGTCTACGCCCAGCAATATGCCTCCTCCATATTCAGCATAGTCACCTTTTTTAGCAAAACCCTTAAGTACATCTTTCAACAACAACGCTCCCACCCTTCCTCTGATACTCTTTCTTATATCCTGCCTCAAAATGGTCCTGAAAGACCTTGTCATCCCTTCAGCTATCTTAAGTACGACATTCCCTGTAAATCCATCGGTGAGGATAATATCCGCCTTACCTGTAAAAAAATCCTGACCCTCTATATTACCGATAAAATTTATCATCTTGTTTCTGCTGATAATCCCGAATGCCATCTTTCTCAGTTCATCCCCTTTTGCCTCTTCTTCTCCTATGTTCAACAGTGCTACCTTTGGGTTCTTAATTCCAAAAACCACCTCGGCATAAAGGGAACCCATAAATGCAGACTGAAGCAGGTGTGACGGCTTTGCCTTCACGTTCGCCCCGGCATCCAGAAAAATCGTTGCAGTCCCCAATAAATTGGGCATAGAAAGTGCAATCGCAGGCCTTTCAACATTAGGTATAAGTCCCAACTCAGAAATACTGTATGATACGAAAGCGGCTGTATTCCCGGCGCTCAAGGCACAGTGTGCCCTGCCTTCCTTCATAACGGATATAGTATCAACCATACTGTTGTCTCTTTCCTTCAAGAGTTTAAGATTTACTTTTTCGTGCATCTTTATGTACTTCTCAGAGTTCTGAAGAACAACAAATGGATACTTCTCTATGTCAATCTTACCGCTAATTTTATTTTCATCACCAACAAGGATTATCTTTATCCCATCCGAAGGTAAAAACATCTGGCAGGTCTTTATGGCAGAAAACGGAGCGTTATCCCCCCCCATTCCATCAAGAGCAATAACAATTTCACTATTCATTTTTCTTCTTTTTTCTGCTTCTCTTTTCAAGATTCAGCACATTTACTCCTTTATAATATCCACAGGACTTACAGACGGTATGTGGCCTCTTCAAAGCACCGCAGTTGGGACATATACTTAACGAAGACTTTTTAACGCCGCTGTTGCCCCCCCTTCTTTTCCCCGTTCGGCTGTTTGAGTGTCTCCTCTTGGGATTTGGCATAATATCTCCTTTACCCCGCTCGTCCTAAATTCTCCCTGATATACTCTCTTTTGAGGGGTTGCGATTTCTCCTCTAATATTTGAATTTTTCCCTTAATGCTGAAGATACAACATCAGGTACAAACATTGAAACGTCTCCCTTCAATCCAGCAATCTCTTTCACTATGGATGAACTTATGAAAACAAACTCCTCCCCCGGCATAAGGAAGACAGTTTCTACTTTTCTATTCAGTCTCCTGTTGGCAAGTACCATCTGAAACTCATACTCAAAGTCAGAGACAGCTCTTAATCCTCTTAAAATGATATTTATCTGCTTTTTTTTCAGGTAATCTACAAGAAGCCCGCTAAATCTGTCCACCTCTACATTCTTGTTTTTACTGTATATGGACATTATAAGACCCACCCTCTCTTCAGTGGTAAAAAGCAGGTTCTTCCTTGAATGGTCGGCAACTGCAATTACCACCTTGTCAACAAATGCCAGTGTTCTATCAACCAGGTCAATATGTCCGTTGGTTATCGGGTCAAAACTGCCGGGATAAACAGCTATCCTATTTCTCATTATAACCTACCGTCAGATATGAAACCCTGCTCTTTCCATAGACCTTTTCCTTATAAACCATCAAACCGGGGACTTCAGGTAAAATATCTCTGTCCCTGTTTTCAAAAACTACTATACCACCATCACCTATTACCTCACGCTCAACAATATCTTTTAGAACAGATGCAATCTTACTCTTTGGATAACCGTAAGGCGGGTCTGCAATTATAAGGTCAAAACTTCCCTTCTCAAATCCCAGAACAACATTTTCCACCTTTCCTTTTTTAATAGAGCAGATGTCGGTAATACCGAGACTATAAAGATTTTTCCTTATTATATTGACAGCGTCTCTCTCAGACTCTACAAAAACAACCTCTCTGGCTCCATGACTTACCGCTTCTATTCCCAGTGCTCCGGTTCCTGCAAAAAGGTCAAGCACTCTTTTATCTACGACCCAGTCCCTGAGGACATCAAAGATAGCCTCTCTTATCACATCCTTTGTAGGCCTCAGTCCTTTTTTGTCTACAGCGAAAAACAGATTCCTTCTTTTTAAGTATCCACTAATTACTCTCATACTGTTCTATCTTAATGCACATCATACCTTAAACTTATGTGGTCTGAACCGGTGCCAGTCTATGAGAACCGATGCAGCGATGAAAACTGTGGAATATGTACCTATCAGAAATCCAATCAACAGGGAAAAGGAGAAAATATGCAGTGCTTCTCCTCCCCTGAAAAGAAGGAAAGATACAACGAACAGTGTGGTCAATGACGTAAGAATGGTTCTGCTCAGGGTTTCGTTGATACTGTTGTTAAAAACCGTCACATAATCAATGCTTCTCGTCTTCCTTATGTTTTCTCTTATCCTGTCAAAGATAACAACGGTATCATTAACGGAGTATCCTGCAACCGTGAGTAACGCGGCTATGGCTGTGGCATCTATCTGTTTTTTTGTAAGAGCCAGAACAGCCACAACAAAAAGCATGTCATGGAAGATGGCCAGTGTAGCCCCTACTGCAAACCGAAACTCAAACCTTATTGTCAGATAAAGAAGTATCCCTATAATCCCTATAATAAATGCATATAAGGCCTTTTTCCTTAACATTACGCTCATAGAAGGTGATACAAAAGACCTGCCTTTGATGGTAAAAGATGCCCCAGCACCGCCATATTTCTCAGAGAGAACGTTTATTATACGTTCAGACGTCCCGGGTGAACTCTTTATTATAAATTCTCTGCCTTCAACTCCCAGAGCCTGTACTGAATAATAACCTGTATCTGAACCTCTTATTGTCTCCCTGAGTTCAGCAGCGGATACCTTTTCGGCGAATTCAAGATTGAGCATATCGCCGCCAACAAAATCCACTCCAAAGTTTTCTTTTCCCCGCATTCCAAAAACAACCATTCCCCAGACTATAACAATTAGGGAGAAGATATATGCTATATTCCTTTTACCTATAAAATTAAAACTGGTATTTTTAATAAGTTCCATTTATATCCTGACCTTTTCTATCTTTTTTGTTACCATTACCCAGTCCACAATGCTCTTTGTAACAAAAACAGCGGTAAACAGGTTCGCAAGTATTCCTATGCTCAGCGTAAGACCAAATCCCTTCACCGGGCCTTCTCCGAGAAAAAAGAGTATCAGTCCTACAATAAGTGTTGTTATATTTGAATCTATGATAGCACTCCACGCCCTTTTGTAACCGGAATCAATGCTTGACTTTGGGCTCTTCCCTGTTTTTATCTCCTCCCTTATTCTCTCAAAAATAAGGATGTTTGCATCAACAGCCATACCGCTGGTAAGGGCAATCCCGGCAATGCCGGGTAAGGTCAAAACTCCCTTTACGGTTGCCACAATGCCAAGTAAGATGAGAATATTCAAAGCCAGCGCAAAGTCTGCAAGTAGGCCGAATGCAGCAAAATAAATAAGCATGAAAACAAGAACAACTATACTGCCGTATATAGCAGATTTGAAACCCTGTGTAATGTTCTCCCTTCCGAGTGTCGGGCCGACAACCTCACGATAAATCATCTCTACCTTTGCTGGAAGGGCACCTGCTCTTAAAACTATAGCAAGGGTCCTTGCCTCCTCAACCGAGAAACGTCCGGTTATATTCGCCCTGCCGCCGCCAATTCTTTCTCTTATCACAGGAGCCGACCTTACCACTCCATCCAGCACTATCGCAAGTCGTCTGTTAACATTTCGTGAGGTTATATCTTCAAAGAGACCTGCGCCCTCTTTATTAAAAATCAGGTTTACATCAGGAAAACCTGAATTATCATAACCAACAAAGGCATCTTCCACGTACCTTCCAGTGAGTTCCGGTTCCACCTTTACCAGAATCGGATTCGTCTCTCTGTATATCCCGCGTTCATCCTTTTCTTTATGGTATAGGAGTTCATACCCTTCGGGGATTTCTCCCTGCATTGCCTTCTCCATCATCTTCTGGTCATCAGAAACCAGTTTGAACTCAAGAAGAGCCGTCTGCCCTATTATCTCAAGAGCCCTGTCAGGGTCCTGCACCCCGGGCAGGTCAACAATAATTCTCCTCATACCCTGTTTCTGTATAACCGGTTCGGTAACACCGAGGGAGTCTATCCTGTTTCTTATAACCTCAAGGGCCCTGTCCGCAAGGTCTGAAACATATGCATCTCCCTTTCCCTCCTCCTCTACCTCAAGAACAACGTGCACCCCTCCCTGCAGGTCAAGACCGCGTTTTATCTTCTTTTCGAGAGGATATATCTGGTAAAAGAAAACAACAATTACCGCCAGTATAAACAAAAACTTGTAATAGTATTGCCTCATCATTTCTTATAGACCTCGTCAGGATTAAAAACCTTTTTACCTGTTATGACAAATTTCCCTTTGTCTGCATCCTTCAGCGTTCTGAAAAAACAGGAATAGTATCCTTTATGACATCCGCCCCCTTTTTGTTTAACCTTGAACAGCAGTGTATCATTATCACAGTCTATGAGCATCTTCTTATACTCCTGGAAGTGTCCGGACTCTTCACCTTTCAGCCAGAGTTTCTTCCTGCTCCTGCTGTAATAGTGCATCTTCCCCGTATCAATAGTTCTGGAAAGTGCTTCACTGTTCATATACGCAAGCATTATTACCTCACCGGTAAAAATATCCTGCACCACAACGGGGACAAGCCCATTGCCATCAAACTTAATCTGTGTTAACATTAATCTGTTCATATAAATAATTGGTTTCTAATAATCTTACTACAAAATATCTGCCATGTCAAAATCAGAAATTATAGAAGATACCATAAAAAACAGGATTATGCAAGAGGTTTGTAAAATTCAATTTGGCAGAACGGTCAGCTACTCCGAACTTGCAGAAAAAGCCGGCTTCAAGAGAAAAGAAAGATACATCTCAAAGTTTCTGAAAGAAAATCTCTATTTGATAGCAGTTCCCTGCCACAGGGTAATAAGGAAAAATGGGGAATATGGAGATTATATACTCGGGCGGGACTTCAAAAAATATCTCCTTGAATGGGAAAAGTCTATCATACTGAGATAATACACCTTAAATGGATACTGATAATATAGCGATAGAGGTAAGCGGACTGAGTAAAAGTTTTGGAGATGTGCGGGCTGTAAATAAGATTAACTTTAACGTATATAAAGGAGAGATATTCGGTTTCCTCGGGCCCAATGGAGCAGGGAAGACCACAACGATAAATATGCTGATAGGACTTGCAAGACCGGATGAAGGCTTTATATACATCAATGGTATAGACTGTTCGTCTAAACCCAAGGATGCACAGCAACTTATGGGCATCGTACCTGATGAAAGCAACCTCTATCCTGAACTTACCGGCTATGAAAACCTGACCTTCTGCGGGGCACTTTACGGGATGAAAGCACGTGATAGGGAAACCCGTGCCCGTAAACTCCTTGAACTATTCGGATTGAATGAGGCTGCAAACCGCAGGTTTTCCAAATACTCCAAGGGGATGAAAAGGAAACTTACCATCGCCGCTGGAATAATCCACTCGCCGTCCATTCTATTCCTTGACGAGCCGACCACAGGTATAGACGTGGCAAGTGCACGCCACATCCGCCAGATTATCTCCGGTCTGAATACAACCGGAACAACCATATTTCTGACCACCCACTACATTGAAGAAGCTGAACGTCTGTGCCAGCGGATAGCCTTCATAGTCTCCGGCAGAATCGTAAGGATAGACACCCTCAGTAACCTTATGAGGCAAATAGAAGGACGTAACATTGTCCAGTTTTCAGTTTCAAGAAATGTTGCTGTCCTTCCCAAAGTAATAGAGTCAAACTTCCAGGACATAAGATGTCAGACATTCTCGGGAACTACTATCAGGGTGGAATCCAAAAAACCTGTGCAGATAGGACCGCTGGTGCACCTCATTGAAGACAATGGGATAGAAGTATACGAGGCACGTAAAATACAGCCTTCTCTTGAGGATGTCTTTGTTGAGATAACCGGAATTGAGTCTGCTGTCATGAAAAACGAAAAAGAAAAGATGGAGACAGGAAAATGAATGCAAAAATAGCATTCTGGAGCATACTCCTTAAGGATATGCGGTCATACTATCTGAAACCGCCAAATGTAAGTTGGGGAATACTCTTCCCGCTGGTATGGACAGGTATGTTCTTCATCCGGTCAGGACAGGGGCTGGACAGCATATCAACACTCCTACCCGGTGTTGTTGCCATCTCTGTCCTGTTTGGAACCACAAGTATGCTTTCCGTTACAGTAACCTTTGAGAAAAAGGGACGCTCATTTGAACGGCTGCTGCTTGCCCCCATTTCACTTGAACTGCTTATGCTCGCCAAAACAACAGGAGCCATACTTTTTGGTATGGCCAACGCCTTTGTCCCCGTTGTTATGGCATCCTTTTTTATAAGCCTTTCTGGAGTCAGATGGCTGATACTTATACCGGCTGTGTTTCTTATTGCAGTAAGCTCCACCTTCCTGGGACTTTTCATAGCCGTTATTGCAAGTGAGGTCTTTGAGGCACAGACATTTTCCAATTTCATTAGATTCCCCATGCTTTTTATGTGCGGGTTGTTCTTTCCCATTGAGCAGATTCCTGTCTGGCTCAGACCCCTCTCTTATATATTCCCACTCACATATGGGGCTGACATACTGCATCTATCTTTTCACCATGCAGGGAATATGCCCCTTTCACTGAGTTTCTTTATGCTGACAGTCTTCTGTACACTGCTTTTCGCTGTAAGCCTGAGGAATATCCGTCGAAAGTGGATACTATAAGAGCGGCAACCTTTTTCTCACCTTTTGTTTTTCTTTATTCAATTTCTCTGTTTTTCTTCGTGTCATTTCATCCTCCTACGTTATATATCGGTTCTGCCAAACTTGGCTAATCTCTCGTTTTATTTCAATCTCCCTCTCCATTAAGGGAAGAGGGGTGCCGATGCGAAAAAGTTTCACCTTGTTCGCCTCCCCCTTTGAGGGGGGAGGCAGACACTCGGTTTCTACGTAGAGTGTGGTGGGGGTGACATATACCTCCCACCTTACCTCTATAACATCCTGTTTCCTATAGATTTAGTGTTGTCCGCCATCCGCTTCTATTATCAATTTCCCTTCAAAATTTATAAAATCTACTATATACCTGCCTATAGGTTGCTGCCGTCTAAATTTAAATCCTCTCAGTTGCTTGTTTCTCAAGTATTTCCATAGGAATTTTTCTGTCTCTGTAGAAGTT
>CAYOYL010000071.1:0-6192 GCA_964408175.1 uncultured bacterium | reverse complement strand
AACTTCTACAGAGACAGAAAAATTCCTATGGAAATACTTGAGAAACAAGCAACTGAGAGGATTTAAATTTAGACGGCAGCAACCTATAGGCAGGTATATTTGAAGGGAAATTGATAATAGAAGCGGATGGTGGATAACACTAAATCTATAGGAAACAGGATGTTATAGAGGTAAGGTGGGAGGTATATGTCACCCCCACCACACTCTACGTAGAAACAGAGTGTTTGCCTCCCCCCTCAAAGGGGGAGGCGAACAAGGTGAAACTTTATCGCATCGACACCCCTCTCCCCTCAATGGAGAGGGAAAAAGGAAAGAAACAAAAGCATAGCCAAGTTTGGCAGAACGATGTTTTGAAAAGAGAGGTTCTTATGGAAAAGATTTATTTTAGTATGCAGGCAAAGATTTACTTTGAGAGAGGCGTCCTGGAGAGATATCTGCCTGAAATAAAAAATTATGGAAGAAGAATTCTTATTGTCAGTGGCAAAAGTTCTATTTTTAGGTCAGGCCTTTATGACAGGATAGCAAATATCCTTTCCGAAAATGGCATTGAGTTTACATCCTATTCTGATGTCAGGCCGGAGCCTGATACTGACGATGTGGAGAGGGGAGTAGAGGCATGTAAGAACTGTGATTGCATCCTTGCCGTTGGAGGTGGAAGTGCAATGGATGCAGGGAAGGCAATAGCGGTAATGATTCCCAACAGGGGTTCAGTTAAAGATTACTTTGGAGAGGTTGAGTACAAAAATGAGCCTCTGCCGGTTGTTGCTGTACCGACCACCTGTGGTACGGGAAGTGAGGTAACAAGATTTGCCGTGATAGTGGACAGACAGGCACAGACAAAGAAAACCATAAATAGTGAAAAGATTATCCCAAGGTTATCTATACTGGATGCTGACCTACTGCAAACACTCCCACAGAAACTTGTTATGGCAACAGGTATGGATGCTTTCTCGCACAGTGCAGAGAGTTTTCTGTCATCAAAAGCCGATTATATCTCAAGAATGTTTGCCAAAGACAGCCTCAAACTGCTGATGAAATTTTTACCTGAGGCATATGCGGATACCGGAAATACAGATGCTGTAGAAAGTCTTTTTCTCGCCTCTCTGCTTGCAGGTCTTGCAATAAACAGAACTGGCACCATCATTGTCCATGGTATGGGTTATTCCCTTACGGTAAAACATAACATCCACCATGGAACAGCCAATGCCATACTTCTTCCATATGTCTTTGAGTATTTAAAAGAAAATGGTTACGGTGAAGAGATATCCGAACTGGAGGAGGTCTGGGGGGATACTGACAGGCTCAAGGATTTTGTAAAAAGCATAGGTTTGCCATCAAGTCTGAAGGAAGCAGGATTAAGAGAAAGCGATTTAGATGAACTTGCAGACCTGTCACTTATAGGTGCCCAGAGGGCGTTAAGAAATATGAGGATTAAGATAGACAGGGATGATTTTAGAAAGATTTTGCAGAATGCATTTTGAAAGGAGGATAAAAAGATGAAGGTTGAACTGTGTGATATGACGTTGAAGGAAGTAAGAGATGAAGGGCCTTTTGAGGTGGCTGTTTTACCGTGGGGAGCCTGTGAACCACACAATATGCATCTACCTTATGGATGTGATGCCCTGGCGGTAGAAAAAATTGCTGAGATAAGTGCGGGGAAAGCAAAGACAAAGGGAGCAAAGGTTGTTGTACTTCCAACAATACCCATAGGAATTAATACCAACACCATGGCATTTCCCATGACCCTGAATTTTTCACCTACAACGCAACTTAAGATGTTGGTTGACATTGTAGAAGCACTTGAAATCCATAAGGTGTATAAACTTATCATACTGAACGGACATGGGGGTAATGAGTTTAAGTTTATGGCAAGAGAACTGCACAGAAAGACAAAGGTGCATATATTCCTTTTGAACTGGTGGGGCGTAAGACAGGATATAGTGGATGAGGTCAGTGATGATAAGTCAGGAGAGCATGCCCATGAGGCGGAAACCTCCTGGTTTATGTATCTTTATCCTGAACTTGTCCACCTTGAGTGGGCAGATGAAGGGAAGGTGAAGGAACCTGTATTAAAGGGACTGATAGACGGGACACTCATTATAACAAGACCGTGGCATCTCCTTACCACAAATGCTGGTTACGGGAACCCGAAAAAGGCGACCGCAGAAAAGGGCAAGAGGATTGTTGAAGGAGCAACCGACAAGATAGCGGACGTGATAAAAGAATTGTCAGATGCTAAGGTAAATGAGAAATTCCCGTTTTAAGACCCGGTTGTCATTCAAACTGCAGGTAATGATATGGAGATAATTCATTTTAAGGATATAGGTAAATTTAGAGAGGGGATTGTTACGGGGATAGGGAAATTTGACGGGGTTCACCTGGGTCACCAGAAGATAATTAAGATTATTCTGGATGAGGCAAAAATCAGAGATTGTATACCTGCGGTTTTTACATTCCGAAAATTTCCGGCTGAGTTCACCCTGTACGGGTGGAACGAAAAATTATCTCTGCTCAGAATCTCCGGAATAAAGTTGTGTTTGTGGTGTGACCTTGACGAAATTTCACACATATCTCATAAGAGATTTCTGGACATTCTGGTTTCATCCGGAGTCAAGACGCTGGTGGTAGGATATGACTTTCACTTCGGGAAGGGAAGAAGAGGCAACATAAAATTTTTGCAGAGCGTAAAAGAAGACAAGGGCTTTGAACTGGTAACTGTCCCGCCACAGAAGGTTAACGGAGAGGTTGTTAATGCTTCCAAAATCCGCAGGTTTATTAAAAACGGTGAGGTCTTCAGGGCAAATAGTCTTCTCGGCAGGTATTTTTCCATTACAGGTAAGGTGGTACCCGGAAGCAATATTGGGAAGGGATTGGGGTTTCCGACTGCAAACCTTGTTCTTAGAAATAAGGTTCATATAGGGGAGGGGGTTTATGCCGGATGGGTAGAGTATAAAGGGGTTATCTACAAGGCGGCAATAGTTACCGGCATATCTCCTACCTTTGCTGATAGGATGAGCAAGTTTGAGGTGTTTATTATAGGGTTTGAGGATATGGATATATATGGCGAAATAATAAAGGTATTTTTGTTTAAAAGACTGAGGGAGCAGATCAGGTTTCAGGATATGAAGAGTTTAAAAACACGCATAGATGAAGATGTGAAAGAAATAACCGCACTTCTGAACAACCAGTCCCGTCCGGTATCTTTCCATCCCATTCTCTGAAATCCTCATCTCCGAGAGTTAACACATAGAGGTTCTTGCATCCTATCACGGATAGGTTTTTTATTCTACCTTCTGGAGAGTAACGACAGGTTTTTGACTCACAACGTTTAACTGGTATGGGGGCGGAGCGGACTTCTGAAGAGGTATCTCTTTGTATTCCACAATAATCTTGTCCTTTTCTTCTATGGTATTTACAACAATGTATTCTTTATCCTTTATCCTTGATAGCAGTGCCACCACCATTTTATCTTTGAAGTCAACCTCAGGAAGAGGAAGGGATAAGTTTTGTGCGGTATTCTGGACATGCCAGATTTTCTGCCAGTCACCCTCATTTTTTATTATTACAGACACAGGTGCTTTCTCCACAGTGGAAAGCCCGATACCTTCCGTTGGTGTTGCAGCACGACCATAAATCCTACCACCTGTAGGTTTTTCTGAATCTGCCTTCCTTTTAAAATCTTCCGTCCCGACTTTCAGGGATTCTTCCTGCTTTTCTGACGTAACTTCTTCACATTCTTTAATTTTATCTGCACCTTTCTTTTCATCTACCAGCCCACCCTCTTTAAGCAGAGACCTGTCTTCAAATCGCCTGTCTTTTTCTGAAGCATCCGGTTCTGCCTGTATCTCTGAAGACGGAACTGTTTCACCTTTCTCTTTCATGGTTCCAAAAGACGGTTTTGATGCATCCATTCCATCCTCGTACATATCTCTTCTGTGTCCTATTTTCTTTTCCAGTTCCTTTATTTGTTCGGGAGACATGGCAATCTGAATATCTTCCGTTTTATATCTGTTGAAAAGAAGAAGGGAGGCTAACAGAAGAACTGTAAATGTAACTGCACCCACTGAAAATTTTTTGAATGGTGACAGAGATGGGACTTTTTTCGATGGCAGGCTGTCAAGTATCTCTTTCTCAAGATATGCAGGAGCGTTAACAGGAGGAGTCTCCTCCATAAGTCCTTTTGTTTTTTGCATGCGGGCTAATATCTCTCTGCACTCGCTGCAATCTTGAAGATGCGATTCAACAACATCCTTAAGTTTTTTATCCAGTTCTCCATCCATATAAAGGGATAAAATCTCTATGTTTCTGTGAATTTTCATCTTTCCAGTTTCTCCCTCAGTGGCAGTATCTTCTCAGAGAGTTTATTCCTTGCCCTTGCCAGTCTGGATTTTACCGTTCCGATTCTGCATTTGAGTATAACGGCGATTTCTTCATAGGAATAACCTTCCATATCTCTCAGGACAATGATTGCCTTATCACCAGGAGGGAGGGTGTTTATACACTCCTGTACAATCCGGTTTTTTTCATCCCTCCGGATATCTTCCTCCATAGAAGAGTTTTCCGAATCAGGAACGTCTATTCTCTCTGTGTTTTTCTCAAAGAAATATGAGGTAAAACTCTGTATCCTCTTCTTTCTTAGCGTGTTCTTCCAGACATTGCAGGCAATACGGTACAGGTAAGTGGAAATTTTTGAGAGCCCTTCAAAACTGTGAAAACTCTGGTACGCACGCAAAAAAGTCTCCTGGGTTATATCACCAGCCTGATGAAAATTACCGCATAGCCTGTATGCCACGTTGAAGACACGGTTCATTTCCTGTCTTACTATTTTCTCAAACTCCTCTTTACTGTCCATCAGGTATATATACCCATCTGTTTATTAGACACACCAATCATACAAAAAGTTCTGTTGCTCTCGGCATTAAGGTAAGGGCATCCCTGAATAGTTAAATGCCTTGGGTTTCCCTCGCATCTTCAGTTTGATTACCGTTCCAAATTTATCCGGCGGTTGTGAATGTAGTCCTGTAACGGTTAATTTACCCTCTTTTTGTGTAAAATTCAGTTTTTCCCCTGTAGCAAGTATCTCAGCAGAAACCACTTTACTTCCTATTCCTGTGATAACTGCTGTATCTCCGGGCCATCTGAATATATGCAGGTAGGCATTGTTCCCTTTAAACGTAGACATACCGAGCATCCCCGCGCCCCAGAATCCGAATCCGGTGGCTTCCCAGGTTGAACTGGCAGATAACCTTTCAGTGCCGTATATCGCTTCACCATTTTTCTTCAGATATTTCCCGATTTCCTTCAGGCGTACTGCCTCTTCCTTCCTGATGCTTCCGTCGGGTTTTGGCCCGATGTTGAGAATGTAGTTACCTCCGTTACTTGCGCAGGTCACCAGGTTTTGTATCAATTGCGTGACAGGTTTCATATTGGGGTTGTTCTTGATGTATCCCCACCCGCAGAAATCTCCCATTGTCATACAGGACTCCCAGTATCTCCCGGATTCTGAAGCATTAGTGTTTTGTTCCGGTGTATCTGTATCTTCAGGCAGTCCCGAACGGTTGTTTATAATGATGTGCGGCTGGAGTTTTCTGACCATACCGTTAAGTTTTTTACTCCGCCATAAGATGGGAGTATCTTTTTTTACGTCAGTCCCGGGTATCCATCCTCCGTCATACCAGAGGATGTCTATCTTCCCATAGTTTGTCATCAATTCCCTGACCTGTGAGTGTACCTGCCTGACCATTGCCTCAAAACTCTCCGGGTATTTTTTCCTGTTGAAATATCCGGGGAAACGCCAGTCAAGAAGACTGTAATAGAGTCCTACATGCATTCCATGTTTCCTGCAGGCGGAAACGTATTCCCTGACGAAGTCTCTTTTCGCTGCTGTTTTTACTGATGTAAAATCACTGACCTTTGAATCAAAGAGGCAAAAACCGTCATGGTGCCTTGTGGTAAGCACCATATATTTCATACCTGCTTCCTTTGCCGCCTTAACCCAGACCTCCGGTGTAAAACTTTTCGGAGGATTAAATTTGTCTGCCAGTTTCGCATACTCCGCTTCCGGTATCCGTTCCACCAGTCTTGTCCATTCACCCCTTCCGAGCACTGAATAAAGTCCCCAGTGTATGAACATCCCGAACCTTGCTTCTACCCACCACTTCATCCTTTCTTCTTTTCTTAAAGTAGACATAT
>CAYOYL010000070.1:0-17349 GCA_964408175.1 uncultured bacterium | reverse complement strand
CTGTCTATCTGTCTTAGATAAAGAGTTATTAGAAGAGAGAGAAGAAATAGGCACTGTTGAAGTAAGAGTTTAATCAATGAGTAAATTACCTGTAATATCAGGCAGACAAACAGTTAAGGTTTTTGAGAAGGTTGGCTGGAACATAGAAAGAAGAGCAAAAAGCAGGCATATAATAATGAAAAAAGAGGGGATGTTAACTATCCTCTCTATACCAGAACATAAAACTTTAGACAGAGGACTTCTCAGAGCATTAATCAGAGATGCTTATATGTCCATAATGAATTTGATAAAATACTTAAAGGTAAATAGTAGGAGGGCAGTAGAAATGTTGGAATTGGAATATTCTCTGATAATTGAATCTACAGAAGAACCGGATTATTTCGGGTTTTATTCCCCGGATCTGGAAGGATTTACGGGAATCGGACATTCTGTTGAAGACTGCATCTACAAAGCAAAATGGGGAATGAAAGAACACATTAATCTATTGAAGAAGCAGGGAATTCCCATCCCAGATAGAAATATGAATCCCAAAATAATTATTCAGGACGAGGAACGTTTGCTGGTAAAAACTTAATGGGCAGTTCTAATGTTGTGTGGTGACATATGAATAAGAAAAAAGGATTTACACTGCTGGAACTTATTGTCTCCATATTTCTGATAGCCATAGTACTGGGTACCGCACTCCTTTTAATGGCGGCTAACCTGAACGTTCTGGACAAGGCAAACGATATACTTATAGCAAATGCCCTCTCCCAGTATACTATCGAAGATGTGAGAAACATAGAGTTTCCGCCGGTATATTATGACAGGCAGGACCAGTTTGGAGACAGACCACTCAAAGACGCCAATAATTATAAAGAACCTGAGGAGATTAACCCGGTAAACGACGACGATGTAGACTGGACACCAGAACCGGCAGAGTTCCAGAAAAAATATATCATCAGGAGGTATGACTTCAGGTATGATGAAGATGGTTTACAGATACTACCAACAGACCTGGATATTATTAAAAAGACCGTCAAACACAGGGTGGACGTATATGTTCTCAGGAAAAAGGATAATTATGTCATACTGCAGGACTCAGTAACAATATCAAGGGACGGATTGTTTTAAAAGGAAACGGGGATATGAGGAAAAAATATGAATTCACAGTAGTAATAGAAAAAGACGAAGATGGAATGCTGGTAGGGTCTGTACCAGAATTAAAGGGATGTTATACACAATCTAAAAGTTTAGACTCTCTTCTTAAAAGGATAAGGGAGGTTATTGACCTATGTTTAGAAGTAGAGAGAGACATTGAACCTGTTGAATTTGTCGGAATTCAAAAAGTTGCACTATATAAATGAAACTGGTACCTGTTTCTGTTGTCAGATTAATAAAAATTTTGAAAAAATTAGGATTTGAAGAGATAAGACAAAAAGGCAGCATAAATACTTTCGTCATATTGATGGTAGAATCACGGTTGTTCCTTTTCATAAAGGAGAGGATATTTCCCGGGGTTTGTTGAGGAAAATTATCAGGGATATTGAATTATCAGTAGAGGACTTTCAAAAATTGTGGAATAAAAAATGGTGAAAAAAAGAGGCTTCACGATGGTGGAACTGCTTGTTGCAATGGTTATACTTGTCATTGCATTTGGTCTTGTCACTTTCTTGTACACACGAGCCGCCAAGATAAGAAGGATAGTCGTGATAAACAGTGAGATGCAGCAGGCACTTTCCCAGATGATGGATACCCTGACATACGGAGAAAGAGATTCTTGGGGGCTGGTTGATGCCACGGCGATTGAAACCGGGCTTGACGCATTCACTCTTTCGGAGACAACCGTACTTGTAGCCAGAAGCGATGATAGGACAATGACAGCCAAAATCAGTTCCGAAACCACCAGCGAATCAACTCTGGTAATCAACTGGGAAGGAGAAGATATCCCTATGGACCCCCAAGAAAAGATACGCCTCTTGTACGAAGCCCCCTATCAGTCAATGTTTGAGTATTATGACTCCGGAGGGAACAGATTGGATATGCCTTTATCAGAAGAGGATGCCGAAAAAGTTACATTTGTAAAAATAACACTCTGGGCACGTTCCACAGACACTGCCTTCAGAAAAGCACCTCCTGTCCCTTTTATGACCGGTGTCCGCCTGAACAACCTCTAATAAAAGGGGACAGGCTACTTTTCCTATCATAACAAAAAACACCATTTTTAAAAACGTATCAGTATCTCTTTGGTATCCAACAGACAATTGTGAAAAAGTAGTCTGTCCCCTTTTTTGTGGTATAATAAGGGGTTATGGAACCTCAATTTATAAGCATCAGGGGTGCAAAAGAACACAACCTGAAGAATATAGACATTGATATACCGAGAAATAAACTTGTGGTCATCACGGGCATATCCGGCTCTGGAAAATCCTCCCTTGCCTTTGATACCCTTTATGCTGAGGGACAGAGAAGATACATAGAGAGCCTCTCCGCATACGCCAGACAGTTCCTTGAGCAGATGAAAAAGCCGGATGTTGACCATATAACAGGGCTTCCGCCCGCCATTGCCATCGAACAAAGAAAGGCCGCTTCCAATCCTCGCTCAACGGTTGCAACCACTACAGAGATATACGACTATCTCCGTCTTTTATACGCAAGGATAGGCATCCCCCACTGTCCGGAGTGCGGAAGGGTTATATCAAGACAGTCGTCAACAGAAATAATAGACAGTATAGTGGGAACTCCATCTACCTCTACCCCTCACCCGAACCCTCTCCCCCAAGCGAGGGAAATAAAAGGGGAGAAGAAAACAGAGCAGAATAGAGGGAAAAAAGAGATAAAGGTTCTGGCACCGGTCGTGAGAGGTAGAAAGGGTGAATACAAGAGCATATTTGAGCAGATTCGCAAGAGCGGATTCCTTATGGTGAGGGTGGATGGCAGATATTATGACATTGAAGAAGAGATAAAACTCGCCCGCTACAAAATGCATGATATATATGTACTGATAGACCAGTTTACCCCCTCAGAGGAAGACAGGGGCAGAATAGCAGAGAGTGTTGAGATGGCACTGAAGGTAGGCAAGGGACTTATTATAGTGGAACAGGATGGCAAAGACATTCTCTACAGTGAAAACTATACCTGCCCGAGGTGTAACAAAGGATTTGAAGAACTATCCCCTCGTATGTTCTCTTTCAACAGCCCTTATGGAGCCTGTCCTGAGTGCAAGGGTCTGGGATTTCTTATGAAGGTTGACCCTGAACTTGTCATCCCTGATAAAAACAAGACCTTCAGGGAAGGGGCGATAAAACCATGGCAGGAGGCAGGCGGCAGAGGCCTTTTTTTATACTACAGAAGTCTTCTAAGAGGTGTACTCAGAAAGATTAACAGAGACATTGACGACAGACCCATTGACCTCACAAAGGAACAACTTGATATCATACTATACGGTTCGGTTGAACATGATTTTGAGGGTGTCATACCGAACCTTGAGCGGCTGTTTCATCAGACAGAAAGTCAGTACAGAAAGGAAGAGATACTCAAGTACATCCGGGAGGTAAGGTGTCCGCTGTGTAACGGAGGTCGTCTGAGGAAAGAATCCCTTGCGGTAACCGTTGCAGGAAAATCTATTATGGAAACTACCGCAATGAGCGTAAAAGCGGCAAAAAGGTTTTTCGGGGAGATGCAACTCACTGAAAGAGAAATATTCATAGCGAAACAGATACTGAAGGAGATTATAAGCCGTCTGACATTTATGGAGGAGGTCGGACTTGACTATCTTACACTGGACAGGATGACGCATACACTCTCAGGCGGCGAGGCAGAGAGGATAAAACTGGCAACGCAGATAGGCTCAGGTCTTGTCGGGGTTATCTACATACTTGATGAACCTACGATAGGACTGCACCACAGAGACAACCTGAAACTGATAAACACCCTCAAGCAACTCAGGGACATCGGCAACACAGTCGTTGTCGTTGAACATGACGAGGAAACAATAAGAAACGCAGACTATGTGGTTGACCTGGGACCGGGAGCAGGAAAACACGGAGGGGCTGTAATATCACAGGGCAGTCCTAAAGAGATAACGGAAGACGCTAATTCAATAACAGGTCTGTATCTGTCGCATAAGAAACATATACCCATACCTGAAAAGAGAAGGAAGGGCAACGGTAAATACCTGCAGATACTGGGTGCAGAACACAACAACCTGAAAAATATTAACGTGAGTATACCCATGGGTATGCTTGTCTGCGTCACAGGGGTCTCAGGTTCAGGGAAGAGCAGCATGGTAGAAGACGTACTGTACAAAGGGCTGAAAAAGATTCTATACAACTCAAGGGAAGAACCGGGAAAACACTCTGCCATCATCGGGGTTGAAGAGATAAACAAGGTCATAGTAATTGACCAGTCGCCCATAGGGCGGACGCCGAGGTCAAACCCCGCAACCTATACAAATGCGTTCACAATCATAAGACAACTATTCGCAAACACCGAAGAGGCAAGGATACGCGGTTATAAACCGGGCAGGTTCAGTTTCAACGTAAAGGGCGGAAGGTGTGAGGCTTGTATGGGAGAGGGGATTACCAAAATAGAGATGCACTTCTTACCAGATGTCTACATCCCCTGCGAGGTATGTAAGGGCACCAGGTATAACCGTGAAACACTTGAGGTTACCTACAAAGGGAAGAATATCGCGGAGGTCCTTGAGATGAAGATAGAGGACGCCCTTGACTTCTTCAGTAAAACGCCTTCTCTGAAAGATAAACTTCAGACACTTTATGATGTAGGTCTGGGATATATTGAACTGGGACAGTCCGCAACAACACTATCAGGTGGCGAGGCGCAACGCGTAAAATTATCTGCGGAACTCTCAAGAAAGGGAAATGAAAAAACCTTATATATACTTGACGAACCCACAGTAGGTTTACATACAGCCGACATAGACAAACTGCTTAATGTCCTCAACAGCCTGGTTGAGAAGGGTTCCACGGTACTCTTGATAGAACACAACCCGGATGTGATAAAGTGCGCGGACTATATTATTGACCTGGGACCGGAAGGTGGAGACAAGGGAGGATATGTTGTCGCAGAGGGGACACCCGAGAAGATTGCCGCAAGAAAAAAATCCTATACAGGCCAGTTTCTTAAGAAGATTTTGAAGTAATTTAGAAGTGTGAGTAGCCAGCAGGTTCTATCTTTTCAACCCCGAGGTCATCCCAGAATCCGATATACTTTTTTTCTTTCGTTATCTCCCCTATACAGGTTACAGGCACTGAGTTAACCTTCGCAAGCACCCTGTCTTTATATACCGAAGGTACGGTAAAGAGGAGTTCATAGTCTTCCCCGTCATTCAACGCATGAGATACTGCCTCCTTTTTTGTCCTGCTTATCTTAAAGGCATCTTTAGAAACCGGTATACTGTCAAGTTTCAGCACAAACCCTGTCCCGCTTGCCTTTGCCATTCTGGTCAGGTCGGAAGAGATGCCGTCTGATATATCCATCATAGCAGTAACAGGTACACTTCTTATGATATGCCTGCTCTCTTCTATCCTCGGGACCGCGTTAAGGTGTTTTTTGACAAGCGTGCCGCCGAGTAAACCCGTTACGAAGATGGAATCCCCGGGTTTTGCACCGCTCCTCATCTTCAGATATCTTTTTTCTACCTTGCCAACAAGCGATATATCAACAAAAAGCACCGGGGACTTTGTCAGGTTGCCGCCTACTATATCAAAGTTATATTTGTCAGATGCCTCCTGCATACCGTTAAGCAGTTGCGTAACCTCCCTGCGTGAGAATCCCGCAGGAAGCCCCACTGATGCCAGTGCATAAAGGGGGATACCTCCCATTGAGGCTATGTCGCTGAGATTCACCACCATAGACTTCCTGCCTATCTGGAAAAGGGTTGCTTCCTTTCTTTTGAAGTGTATGTTTTCTACAACACAGTCCGTGGTAAGTAGTAGATAGTAAGTTTTATTAAACTCTAAAACGGCGGTATCGTCACCAGGGCCGGCAACAACACTACGGCTTTTCATCTTCAGACGCTTTTTTATCAGGTCTATGACCTCTTCCTCTCTCATATATTTATTCTACCACCTGCTTCCGTAAAAGAAAAGGGGACAGGCTACTTTTTCTTTTTAGGTTATAACAGGGAAGAAAATTCCTGGTTGTTTTTGAAATAACCCAACCTATATATTGAATATGGAAAAAGTAGCCTGTCCCCTTTTCTATCTCTTGACAGAATCGGTCAGGCTGTGCCACAATAGTAAATCCTCAGTAAACCCCGTGTTGTCATTGCGAGGGATGGGATTCCTTCGCTTGTCATTGCGAGGAATGCTTCAAATGACGAAGCAATCTCAATGACAAAAAGCGTCGGATTGCTTTGCCTCAATACAGCCCCGCAATGACGTGGTTGAGTGAGGACTTACCCACAATAATGGAGTTGTGTTAAGAAAAGGAGGTAGAGATGGCTGGTAAATTTCGCTTTTCGTTCGGTCCGTGGAATATACATGAGGGTGCTGACCCTTTCGGTCCCCCTGTCAGGGATACTATCCCTTTTTCTAAAAAAATAGATATGTATAAAGGACTGGGATATGACGGGGTTCAGTTTCACGATGATGATGCCGTGCCTGACCTGAACAACCTCTCCGCTGCCCAGATAGAGAAAGAGGCACAGAGGGTTAAAAAGATACTTGTTGAACGCAAACTTGAAGCTGAATTTGTGGCACCGCGTCTATGGGAAGACAGAAGGACCATTGATGGAGCATTCACCTCCAACAACAAAAAAGAGCGTGAGTATGCAATAGCCCGGACCAAAAAAACAATAGACATCGCCCGCATCCTCGGGACAAAAAATGTTGTGCTCTGGCTGGCGAGAGAGGGAACATATCTTCGTGAGGCAAAAGATGCAGCCGAAGCAACGAAGAGAATTGTGGATGCTGTACAGAGTATGCTAAACTATGACCCTGACATAAGGATTATGATAGAGGCAAAACCAAATGAACCTATGGACAACGCATACATCCCAACAACAGGACATGCCATTGCCATCGGTTTCCTCACAAATTCTCCGGAGAGAATGGGGTGTCTCATTGAAAGTGCCCATGCCATTCTTGCAGGTTTAGACCCTTCCGATGAGATGGGGTTTGCACTTTCTTATAAAAAACTCTGGAGCGTTCATCTGAACGACCAGAACAGTCTGAAATATGACCAGGACAGGTCCTTCGGAAGCATCAACCTCAGACGGGCATTCAATCAGGTACGAATACTTGACAAACACAACTACGGCCAAAACGGTGAGTGGGTGGGCTTTGACGTAAAGGCACTGCGTACCCAGAAGGCAGAGGAAGCGACAAAACATCTGCGTAACAGCCGCGAGGTATTCCTGAAACTTCTTGAGATAAGCCGTAGTCTGAGCGACAAGAAGATAGAACAGTTGACAGATAGCCGTGACTACGAGGAACTGGATATTTACATTATGGATGCCCTTCTTGGAAAGGGTTGATATTATTCAGGATTGCAGGTAAAATTTCCCTGATGGGAATAAAAAAAGCGTTTCAGTACCTTCTTGCAGGTATTTTTTTGCTCTCCCTGTCCTGCATCAAAACCAAACCACTGCAGGCAGACGAATATTCCACCCTCCGAAGGTCTATGGTTGAAACACAGATTAGAGACAGGGGGATTACAGATAAAAGGATTCTTGATGCCATGCTGTCTGTTCCGAGACACCGTTTTGTTACGGACAGATACACTGCATATTCTTACGAAGACTCTCCTCTGCCTATAGGTGAGGGACAGACAATATCCCAGCCGTATATCGTCGCCCTGATGTGTGAAAAACTATCTCTAAAATCAACCGACAGGGTTCTGGAGGTGGGAACAGGCTCAGGCTATCACGCGGCGGTTATATCCAGAATATCCAGAGAGGTCTTTACGGTGGAGATAATCCCTACCCTCGGCGAAAGGTCTTCAAAGGTACTAAAAGCACTCGGTTATGACAATGTCAGGACAAGAATCGGGGATGGCTATTACGGCTGGGAGGAATATGCCCCTTTTGACGCCATAGTGGTAACCGCAGCGGCAACACATATACCTCCGCCGCTGATTAAACAACTCAAATCAGGAGGAAGGATGGTGATACCGGTAGGCGGCGTATTCCAGGTGCAGAACCTGATGCTGGTTAAAAAAGATGCTGATGGAAAGGTTACGACCGAGACAGTATGTCCCGTAAGATTTGTACCTCTTACAGGAGGACCACGGACCCAATAATATGTTACTGCCCTCTCTCACTATATTTTTCATATCCTGTGCACTCCTCAGTTATGAAATACTTCTTATGCGGATACTTAGCATTGTCAACTGGGGACACTATGCCTATATGGCTGTGAGTCTTGCTATGCTCGGGCTGGGCTTCAGCGGAGTGCTGTTGGCATTTGGCTCCAGATTTTTCAAGCGCTTCCGGAACCGTCTGGTACTTGCAGGCTGCTTCCTTTTCAGCGTATCGTTACCTCTCTGTACCTATCTGAGTCACAGGATACCGGTAAATTATCTTTATCTGATATGGGATGGAAAACAGTTTTTTTATCTGACCGCACAGTTTTTTATCTACGGTTTACCTTTCCTTATCGCTTCCACCACACTTGCACTCTTTTTTACCTGTTTCAAGGAGTACCCCGGCAGGGTTTATGCATTTAACCTTGCAGGTTCTGGAACCGGTGTCTTCATCGCCCTGTTGACAATGCACCTTTTAGCCCCGGGAAAATACCTCGCCGTAACCGGAATATTCTCCGTCATTGCAGGAGCATCCTGGGCAATCTACATCCTTCCGCGGAAAAGTAAAACTGCCGTTGTCTCTCTATCCGCCTTATTGATTCTCTTTCTTCCCATCCTATTCCCGTCAGGTGCTCTCCTGCAACAGATGTCGGAGTATAAAGGACTGAACGGACTTCTGCGTCTGCCCGGCACTGAAATAACAGGCAGTTTTTACAGCCCGCTGGGACTTATACACACACTGAAGGGTGAACGTATCCGTCTGGCTCCGGGCTTAAGTCTGAACTTTACGGGGGAAATACCTCAACAAAAGGCAATTACCTTTGACGGAGAGACAGCCGTTCCTGTATATTCTTTTACAGGCAGTTTTGAGGAACTGAGGTTTCTGGACCACACTGTATATGCTGCGGGTTACAGTCTGTGCAAAAATCCCTCTGTTCTTATCATTGGGGCCGGCGGCGGAGGTGACGCATTACTGGCAGGATACCACAGAAGCAAAGCGGTAAATGTCCTGGAGATAGACCCGAAGGTGATACAGGCGGTTGAGGAAATCACCGAACCCCCGGCAATCTCACCCTTCAACCTGCCCTATGTGGATGCGAACATCAAAGAGGCAAGAGGATATCTGGGTGGAACAAAAGAGAGGTTTGACCTCATCTTCTTAAACCCTTCCGGCTCAATGTCCACGTCAGCATCAGGGGTCTACGCACAGAATGAAGACTACCTTAATACCACTGAATCCTATGCGTTGACATATAACCGGCTCTCTGCCAATGGCATCTTTTCAGTCAGCAGATGGATAAAGACTCCACCGCGGGACGGGATTAAACTCTTTGCCACGGCATTTAACGCACTTAAAAAAGCAGGCGTGCAAAATCCCGGGGAACACCTTGCACTCATCAGAAACTGGGATATCATAACCATCTTAATAAAAAAGAGTCCGTTTACAGCAGAAGAAATAGCCCGACTCTACACCTTTTGCTCGAAAAGGAGTTTTGACATCTCTTATCTGCCGGGTCTTGATAAAAATGTACTCAACAGGTTTCATATACTCCCTGAAGAGACCTATTATCAGGCGGCAGAAAGTATCATTCAGGATACTGAAAAAAGAGAAGAATTTTTCAAAGGGTATCTCTTCAACGTAGTCCCTGCAGATGACAACAGACCCTATTTTTCCAACTTCTTCAGGTGGCGTGCAGTACCGCATCTTATAAGGACGATGAGGAAAGAATGGATGCCCTTTGCGGAGTTTGGATACATAACACTCTTTGTCACATTCATACAGGCACTCGTCTTTGGTTTTCTGTTAATAATACTACCTCTGACGATAAAAACAAGAAAAGACAGAAATGGAAACAGGACGGGACTGAAGATATACTTTTGTCTTCTCGGTTTTTCCTATATGACACTTGAGATATCGCTCATCCAGAAGTTCATACTGTTTTTGCACCATCCTATCTATTCGGCATCTATAGTGATAGCATCATTCCTTCTTGTTTCAGGAATTGGCAGTTATACAAGCGGAAGATTTGAAAAAAGGTACCGCCTTCTGCCCTTTGCTGTCATATTATTCTTCGGTTTTTTATACATACTGTTTCTTGACAGTATCTTCTCCGCTCTCGGCTGGTCTTCCACCACACAAAGGATTATCTTATCGTTTTTGATAATCTCCCCGCTGGCTTTTTTTATGGGCATACCCTTCCCCTCCGGGATAAAAAAGGTCTTAGAAGATGGAGAAAGGGGTGTTGGCACTGCATGGGGATACAACGGCTTCTTTTCCGTTGCAGGGGCAGTTACCACACCGATATTATCAAACCTTCTTGGATTCAGGATGGTCGGGATAATCGGATGTGCCGGCTATCTTGCTGCAATGTTACTGTGGTACAGGGTGAAGCATTAGTTGCCCCCCCTTAATCCCCCCTTTATTTCCCCTCACTTTATTCCCCCCTTTAACAAAGGGGGGTGAGAGAGGATTTTGGGGGGAGTAAATCCCCCTTAATCCCCCTTTTTCAAAGGGGGAAATGTCCAAATCTGCCGAAATCAGACGGATTAGACCCAGCCGTACTATCACTGGGCATAAATCCGGATTAGTTCGGCATAGAACAAGGCGGCAAGGAGGAAACAAGGAGGCGTATTCTCATACGCCGACGAAGTTGACGACGCAGCCAACGAAGTTATCTGCCGAAATCAGCCGGATTAAACCCAGCCGCGTAACCTCATAGCCTCAGCCAGTCTTCCCACCGCAACAACATACGCCGCCTGCCTCATATTGACCTGATATTTTTTTGAGTTATGCAGGACAGAGTGATAGGCCTCAGCCATCTTTCTGGCAAGACGCTTATCAACCTCTTCCTTGTCCCAGTAATACATATAAAAATTTTGTGCCATCTCAAAATACGAAACTGTCACGCCGCCTGCATTACAGAGAAAGTCCGGCAGGACATGCACACCTTTTGAGAACAGAATATCGTCTGCTTCGGGTGTCGTGGGACCGTTTGCCAGTTCAACAAGTATCTTCGCCTTAATTGAAGGGGCATTTTCAACCGTGATAACGTTTTCAAGCGCAGAGGGTACAAGGACATCCACGGCAAGTTCAAGCAGTTCCCTGTTTGATATCTGTTCTGCCCCGGGAAATCCCGTCACCGAAGATGTCCTGATTTTGTGCTGCTCCACCTCTTCAGGGTCAAGTCCTTCTTTGTTGTATATCGCCCCCTTGCTGTCGCTTACAGCGACCACCTTGGAACCAAACAGACTCCTGGCGAGTAATGCGGCATTATATCCTGCATTTCCATAGCCCTGTATTGCCAGAGTTGCATATCCAAGGTCTAAACCAATCTCATCAGCCGCTTCCCTTAAGACATACAGCCCTCCCCTTGCGGTGGCATCTTCCCTGCATGCTGAACCACCAAGGACAATAGGCTTGCCGGTAACAACACCAAACTGGTTTTTCTGAGCAATTTTTGAATACTCATCCATCATCCACGCCATTATCTGGGATGTTGTATAAACATCAGGAGCTGGTATGTCATCTTCCGGACCTATACACTTCCATATCCTTTCTATGTAAACACGGCTGAGTCTCTCCATTTCCCCCTTAGACATCTGCTTAGGGTTGCATATAACACCGCCTTTGGCTCCCCCGAGAGGCAGGTTGAGCAGTGAACACTTCCATGTCATCCATGCCGCCAGTGCCCTTACGGTATCTACCGTCTCATCAGGATGAAACCGAATTCCACCTTTTGTCGGTCCCAATGCATTGTTATACTGCACACGAAACCCTTGGAACATCTTAGTAGTACCGTCATCCATCTTGACAGGCAGAGAAACATGTATCTCCCTCATAGGCATACGCAGAATATTATGTATGCTCTCATCAAGTTTAAGGATTTTCGCACACTCATTCAGTTGTTGTTGTACTATGGAAAATGGATTTAATACTCCCTCTTTCTTCATTTTTTTCTCCTCCACAAATCCTCCCTGACCCTTCAAATCCCCCCTTTCTTGCACTTCGTGCTTCGAGCAACGGGCTCGATAAATTCCCTCATTCCTTTTATCCTCCCCCCTTGCGGGGGAGGAAACAGGTGGGGGGCTATCCTTCACCCCCACCGCACTCTACGTAGAAACAGAGTGTCTGCCTCCCCCCTCAAAGGGGGAGGCGAACAAGGCGAAACTCATTCGCACCAGCACCCCCCCTTTGTTAAAGGAGGGGAATTAATGTCTCCCCTTTTCGGATATCTAAAATAAAAAAGCCCACACCAACCCTGCTCACTCTGGTGCGGGCATCTTTGCCTGAACTTCTCACGGGACAGGCTCTGTCCCTTCCTGTACATCTCTAAGACGGCACCTTTGCCATCTCATACCTGTATTATTTATAACACAATATTGACTAAACGTCAAAAGATAGTAATCCGGTCATCATTTTATATGAAATCTGACCGGGTGCGGTCTGCCTCTCAAGAGAAACATAGGTGAAGAGTGAACCGAAATAAAGAGGTATCAGACGTTCAATTGCTGTAACACCCATAGGTATTATAACAAGAGGAATTTTGTTTGAATAGTAATGGGTAAAAGAGAACAGTGTAAACATATCTTTTTCAGAACGGACACTTGTTGCTATCTTGACTATATCAGGCTTTAGTTTAAACCCTTCCCTGTATATTTTTTCCAGACCTTTATAAGACGGAGTCTTTGAAAAATTATGATATGAAACGATGGATTTCTTCTTTTGTTTTCTTGCACAGGTTATTACCTCTCCCACTATCCTGCTTTTTATCTCAATATCCACATAATCAACACAGGGAATAATCCTTTTATATATTTCCAGTCTTTCCTTCTCAGATATGTGCAGTCCTTCACCCTGATGTTCCCTGTCTCCCCTGACCGTCCCTATTATACGGAGGTCGGACCTCCGTGTTAATTCCCAACGGAGGTCGGACCTCCGATTTTTAAAAAACTCATCCACCCTATATTCCACCCAACCAACTCCTTTAACCGCATCTCGGACAGATGTATCTTTTTCACCACCAGTTAAAACAACAACAAGTTTATCTTTTGTTATCAACTGTTGGTATCCAACCCTTAAGAAATTTTTCATATTCTTCACCTAACTGAATGCTTATATACCCTTTTATTAACTCCATATCTAAGATATCTTCTTTGTTCTTACCGTTTAAATAAGTATAGAGACTACTCCACTGATATCCATCTAAGAATTTCTTTGCTGTATCCCAATTTATCACTCCTTCTTCTTTCCATTTGGGTATATAGAGATTAAGAGGATTAAGATGTATATATCTTGTAAGATGTAAAAAGTAACTTTCATTTTCAATTAGAGTAGCATTATACCTACCTTGAAATAGAGATCCTGTTCTTTCATTCTTTTCATTAAAATACATTGCATAACCTGTAGAAAGTTTCTGTAGGAATTTTGCGATGCCCTTATCTTTTAACGGAGAAACAAGCAAATGAAAATGATTCGGCATTAAACAATAACATAGAATTCCTACTATCTTATCTCTTTCTACGGAGGTCCGACCTCCGTAAGAAGGACAATTTCTGTATTCAATGGACCTTGTGTCATTACAAAAATAGAGATAATCCATAAATCTAAGGTAATCACGCGGTTCAAGAAAAATCTTCCTTTTTTCAACACCCCTATTGTATATGTGATAAAAATACCCCGAAACAAAATCTATTTTCCTTTTCATTTTTCTACGGAGGTCCGACCTCCGTAAAGAATTTGAGCAAGATGCAGACTGTTATCCAGAATCTTTCTTACATCCTCCGGTTTCACCCCTGCAGAGATGATAAGTCTCTTTGCAAAGGCATCGTCAATAAGATTCTCAGGTGAGTGGGTATCTGTATCAAGAACCATAGGAAACCCATATTTATACCATAAACGGACAACATGACCGTTTGAAAGGCTGTGTCCTCTTCTTGCTGAAATCTCTATGTTTATCTTCCTCTCTACCGCCAGTTTTGCATCGTCTTCATCAAGGAGCCCGGGATGAGCAAGTATATCTATGTCAGATTCGAGAGCCTTTCTGTTTGTCCCTTTTAATACCGGCTCCACTATTGTCTCTCCATGTACAACGATAATTCTGGCTCCGCAGTCCCTTGATTCCCTTGCAAGTTGCGGTATTTCAGAAGGGTTGACATGGGTTATCTCCACACCCGGGATTACTTTTATCCCGGTCATATTTTTATTTATATGTTCAGAGACCCTGACAATGGCCTTTATTACATCTTCAAAGTTGGAAAAATCAACGTGGTCGGTAATACCTATAAATTCATAACCCTTTTCCTCAGCCCTCCTTGCAAGTTCTGAGGGCAGTAACTCTCCATCACTTAAAAGTGTGTGTGTATGCAAATCAACCATTTTCCTCCTCCTCTTCTTCCTCTTCTTCCTTTTCTTCTTCCTTCAGACTCTTTTTGGAAATATGCACACCATGTATTATCACATCTACATTTGATACCTTCAAACCGGACATCTTTTCCACTTCTTCTTTTATCGTCTTTTGAATCTGATAGGTAACCTCTGGTATATTCACCCCATAATCAACAATAACCTGTAATTCAAAATTGACCTCATTTTCTCCAACAATAACCTTTATGCCCACATCAGGAGTTTTTCTTATTATCTGCGCTAATCCGCCTACAAGGCTGGTAAAAATCCTGTGGACTCCGGGTACCTTCCTGGCTGCTATTGCGGCTATTGACCCGAGAACTTCATTGTCTATCTTGAGATTACCATACTTTTCTTCTTCCATTTTTTCTCCTTTACCCCGATTCTTTAAATCTCCTCTAACCCCCCTTTATTAAAGGGGGGAACTGCCGTTTTTCTTATCGGATTCAAGAAAATTCTCAAGCCACTTAACGCTGTATCTTCCACTCAAGAATATGGGGTGCTCAAATATTTTTTTATAAAGAGGCACGGTTGTCTTTATCCCTTCAATCACCAACTCATCCAGTGCCCTTTGCATACGGTCAATCGCTTCTGCCCGGGTTCTGCCATAGGAAATCAGTTTCATTATAAGGCTGTCATAGTAAGGGGGGATTGAATATCCTTCATATATATGTGTATCAACTCTTAAGCCGGGCCCCCCGGGCAAAACAAGTTTTCCTATCCTGCCGGGCGAAGGCATAAAACCATTTTCAGGGTCTTCGGCATTTATTCTGCATTCAATAGCATACCCCCTGATTTTTATGTCTCTCTGAGTAAATCCAAGTCTATCACCCTGTGCCACGAGTATCTGGCTCTTCACCAGGTCTATCCCTGAAACTATTTCAGTGACAGGGTGCTCCACCTGTATCCTTGTGTTCATTTCAATAAAGTAGGGACTACCGTCAGAATCCACAAGAAATTCTATGGTCCCGGCACTCCTATAACCTATTTTCTTTGCAAGTTTATACGCATATCTGTAGAGTTTTCTACGCAGTCTTTCATTTACAAAAGGAGAGGGACTCTCCTCTATGAGTTTCTGGTGTCTCCTCTGTATAGAACAATCTCTCTCCGGGAAAATAAATACGTTTCCTCTCCTATCCCCTATAAGTTGTATCTCTATATGTCTGGGACGTTCCAGAAACTTTTCAAGATAAAGGTCATACTCTCCGAAAGACGCTTTAGCCTCTTCCTGACAGGTGGTCCAGAGTTTTTGAAACTCATCCGCGTTGTTCACCCTTCTCATACCCCTGCCTCCGCCACCTGCACGAGCCTTGATAATAACAGGGAAACCCACTCTTTTAGCATGTGCCAGAGCCTCTTTGAAATTATTTTCTTCGTAGCCAGGTATAACGGGAATTTTGTAGTTTTTTGCAGTCTTCCTCGCAAGTGTTTTGTCACCCATCATACTGATGTTTTTTGCCGACGGCCCTATGAAGATAATCCTTGAAGCCTCGCATATCTCAACAAACGGTATGCTCTCCGCAAGGAAACCATAGCCGGGATGAACCGCATCACAACCGGTAAGTTCAATAGCACTGACAATTGCAGGGATGTTAAGATAACTCTCGGACGCAGGAGCAGGACCTATACATATCTTCTCGTCGGCCAGTCTTACAGGTAGGGAGTCTCTATCAGCCTCTGAAAAACCAATTACCGTATGCAAACCTAACTCTTTACAACTTCTTATTATCCTGAGTGCTATCTCACTTCTGTTAGATATAAAGACTTTTTTAAACATTTTTTGAGGGCTTGTCCTGGTCCTGCTGGGGAGAAGAGAGATTGATGACAAAAAGAACCTGCCCGTACTCCACCGGCTTTCCGTTTTCTACAAGAATTTCGCCGATAGAACCATCGTATTCTGACTTTATCTCGTTCATAACCTTCATCGCCTCCACAATGCAAAGGGTATCTCCTTTCTTAATGGGGGCACCTGCCTCAACAAAAGGAGGGCTCTCGGGCGAAGGTGCCCTGTAAAATACCCCCACCAGTGGAGATTTGATATAAACGATATTTTCCAATTTCTGGGATGGCTGTTTATATCCTTCAAGAATTTCTTCAGAGTCTATATAATCAGGAACTTTCTCTGTTCTTCTGTCTGACAAAGAACGGCTTATCGCCCCTTTTTTACCGAGAATCAGAGAAAAATTGCCCTTTCTTATCTCAAGATACTCAAGGCCATATTCCTTCATAAAATCTGCGTATACTTTCAATTCTTCGGGTTTCATTTTTACTCCTCTAAAATCCTCCCTGACCCTTCAAATCCCCTCTTTCTTGTGCTTCGTGCTTCGGGCAACGGGCTCGATTAATCTTAACCACTTATCCTCCTCTTGTGCTTCGCACTTCGGTCAACGGGCTCACCTACTCGCCCTTCGTGCTATACAACACTCATTACTCTTCGTGTTAGCACCCTTGAGGGGGAGGAAACAGGTGGGGGGGGTATCTATCCTTCACCCCCACCACACTCTACGTAGAAACAGAGTGTCTGCCTCCCCCCTCAAATGGGGAGGCGAACAAGGTGAAATCCTTTCGCACCAGCTCTTGCCCTGTGGACTCGCTTAATCTTAACCACTTATCCTCCCCCCTTGAGGGGGAGGAAACAGGTGGGGGGGTATCTATCCTTCACCCCCACCACACTCTACGTAGAAACAGAGTGTCTGCCT
>CAYOYL010000069.1:0-5024 GCA_964408175.1 uncultured bacterium | reverse complement strand
GCTCTTCGCCTTGTCTTTCTTCTGTGCTTCCACACTCGCACCTCAACTCTTTCCTTTCCTCTCCGTATCATTCTATAATTCTTATGTCGGAATTTCAGTTAGACAGAGATTATTGACATACAAAGGACAAGATGATTAAATAATTGTGAATAAAGGTTTTGTGCACTCATACCTTTAAAAACAGGTTTGACAGGGAGGTAAACAATGGATAAAGACGGCAGAACAAAGATTTACACGATATTTGGAGGGGCTTTTCAGAAAGACGCTGAAAAAATTCTGAAGACATTGCAGACCAGATGCAGAGAGGTGGACTTTATCGGGAAAGACGCTAAACCACAGATAGAAACTGCCATAAAGAAGATTAAAAGCATCAAAAAGAACCTTGATGGAATACTGCTGTTTGGCATCTACTACAACAAAGATATCACGTCTATTGGTCTGCCAGTAATAATGGTAAGAGGCCTGCTATACTGGGGTGAAAACTGGGATAGAGGGCTGCTTCACTACTACAAAGGGACAAAACTCATAGATGCCTGTCTGTGTAAAAGCGACACATCTTCTTCAGTATCTTCATCCAGATTTGATGACCTCGTGGGTAAGATTGAATTGATTACAGCACTGAGGAAGGTAAAGGACTCAAAATTACTGAATATAACCTATCACGCAGATGACCCAGGTTCAGGACCATGTTTCCGCGATGGGGGAAGTAAACCGGCAGATTATAAAAAACTTTATTTCCCCAGACTGAAGGATTCGTTCGGGTTGGGGATGAAGACAACAGACTATCATGAACTGAACAAAGCGATTAAAAAAACTGAAATAAAAGAGGCAGAAAAAATTGCTGACATGTGGATAAGTGAAGCCAAAGAAGTAAAAGATACCAGCAGAGAAGAGATAATAAAATCTGCCAGGATGTACCTGGCGATTGCAGGGTTAATGGAAAAATACAACTGTAATTCTATGACAATGGCAAGCTGGGGATTCTTTATGGGGTGGGGTGAACTGAACGGAAAAGGCGTAACTGATGCCATGCCGCCTCTGGCAGAGATGGAAATTGCCAAACAACTAAAAGTTACAAGTTGTGAAACCCTCTTAGACTGTATAGTAACCCAGATGGTAGGACTTTACATTACGGGAAGACCAAGTTTCGCAGGAGATGCACTGGGCTTTGACCCCGTTAATGAACTGGCTGTCTTTGGTCACTGTTATGCTCCGATTAATCCTCACGGAAACGACAGAGTACCCTACATAATAAGGAGCCATGCAACCTCCAACATGTTGGGACGGCATACTGCTGTTGGCATACAGGTGGAACTCCCTTTAAATGAAACAATTACCGCTGCCAAAATCAGCGTATATCATAAGAAGATATCTCTTTTCACAGGTAAAACGGTTTCCGGCAGAGACTTTTACAATGGATTTGACGATTTAATGTGCAGGACCAAACTGACCGCAAAAATTGATGTAAAATCTGTTTTGAAAAATATGGATAACGATACCTTCGGACACCACTATGTCATCTTTTACGGTGATTGGAGAGAAAAATTCAATAGGGTGGCAACTCTCCTTGGATTTGAATTATTGGAAGAAGATAGATACTGAGCATCAGTGGCCCCTAACTTAGCCACTTTATCTATCTAAGGATATCCAGTCCACTTTTAATTTTTAAATGACAGTCTGCAAAATATTGTATTATTGCAAAGTGAATTTGTTACAGTTTTTGCAAAATGAAAATGTTACAACTACACTTTGCAGTGACAGGCATGGTTCCCAACCTCTCTGAAAATGCAATCCTTGAAATTTACAGACCGTTCCATAAACATATGGGTATTGTCTTTTTAAGATACAATGAACCGCCTCCCCATACATCCATTTATATGCACCAACAGGTTTTGAAAACATGGAAAAAACAGGATGGAGACTGGCACCAGATTGTTTTTACCTGGGAAGGTGCGAAGGGTATCCTCTATGTGGATGGACTGGAAATAAATACTGGTTCCGATATAGCAGGTACGTTAAAAGATACCAATGTGATAAGAATAGGTAATGCTACAGTAAGATATGTCCCACCTGAAATGAAGGCGGAACAGACAGGTAAAATAACCGCTGTTGATAAGGTTGAGATTTATGATTATACTTTTACGCCCGAACAGGTTAAAAAATCCTACGAGAAATTTGCAGGGAGTATGGAAAAGATGGATGCCTTTTAAGACAAGATTATCCTGATATTCAAAAATGAACAGAGGTCTTTATATAACTGGAGATTATTGCCGTAAGAGATTATATAGTGCTGCGACAGAACGTTCTGAATGAATTTTTCCGTATCTCCGTCAAAATCTATTTCCAGACTTGGTAAAATCGGAGCAGGTGGAGACCAGCCTGCTTCTTCCCATTTCAGAGGAGTTTTAGCGACCCCCGTCATAAGATGGCAAAAATAGTCAGAGCCCTTGTTCGCCAGTCTGGCAAGGGTTACAGGTCCTGTTTTCAGTTTTGATATGTTCAGTATCCCTTCGCCGAAATCACCAAACGAATTAGGCATAACGGTAACCCTGCCGTTTACTATATCCCCCGGTACATAGTCAGGAACACCCATCAACGCCCCGGTTTCCGTAAATTCGTAAAATTCCAGATATGCTGCTGTGCCTCCTGTGAGAAACGATGTTATCAACTGGGTAACCGCACCCATAGAGTCATTCTCAGGTATTGAACATATCCTCATTTTGTCGTGAAGCAGGCTCAGGGCGCCTGCCGGTGCAAATCTGAAAAGTTTTTTTATGCCATCAACATCGCTATAGGAGATTGCATCGTATCTCCTTTCTTCTATTTTCCTTTTGAATGCAAGGTAAAGTTTTACCGTATTACGGAGTGTTTCTTTCTTTGGCTGTCTGACAAAATCCCAGTTTTTAAGGATATACCTTGTTGAAATATCTATATCTTTTTCCGAAACCTCCTCCATATACCCCGCAATTTCCAGAAGGTCAAAGTGTTCTATTTCAATGCCGAGAGATTTTCTAAGACTCACAGCGTCATAAATCGTCCCATATAATCTCATATCCCTGTAACCTGCCATACCGATTGTTGCATTGCGTAGTTTACCTACCGCATGAGCAGCCCTGGCGAAAGAGAAAATCTGTTCAGATGCAACCTCTTTCCCGAGTCGGTTAACAATATATTTAAACCTGAAACCCATGTCCTCAATAGTTTTTCTGAGAGCCGTGGTGCCCGCCTGTGCCGCAGTGGTAACAAATCTATCTCCTATTCTGTCGCCTGTCAACCCCCACATCAATATGGGATGTTGCTTAAAAGGTTCAATGGTCTTAATAACCGCCCAGGATGGTATCCACCCTGCGATACATACTACAAGAAAGTCAAAATCCATATTTTTTAATTCTTCAGCAGCGCGTTTAGCCTGAGTTCCTTCGGGGTCATCTGAAACCATGGCGGTAGACTTAACTGTAATCCCCAGAGAACTTAAAAAATCAACGGACTGTTTACACTTTCTCTCAATGATTTTCTTCGGGGTATTAACCTCTCCAAATCCTACAAAGCCTGCTGTAATTTTTTCATTCATCATCCAATTCCCCTCCTTTAAAGAAAACCTCAGATAGTTTGTTCAACCTTCTATAATCTTCGTATAGACTCTGGTACCTGCCGGCGTTTTCTGTTGGCATAAAAGACCTTCCTCTTTTACTCATATGCGAGGAGGCATCCTTACAATTATCAAAAAATCCTGCTCCCACAGATGCTATCATAGAAGCACCAAGACATACTGTTTCACTTACCCTGTTTACAACCACTTTCTTTCTGAGAACATCCGACTTTATCTGAGACCAGAGTTCACTCCTGGCGGCCCCGCCAAGAGAGATAACCTTATCGCCACCTATGCCATTTTCCTCAAGAACCGAAATGTAATCCTTGAGAAGATAGGCGACCGATTCCATAATAGCACGTATGAAGTGTTTCCTTTGATGCGTAAGAGTAATACCCCAGAATACTCCTCGTGCATCAACAATCTTGCGGGGATAGTTAATCCCTTCAAAGTGCGGCAATACAGTGAGACCTTCACTTCCGGCAGCCACCTTCTCTGCCTCACCCACCATCTGTTCGTAGCCCATCTCCGGACAGAACCTGTCTTTAAACCATGTCAGGATACTGCCAGAAGATGAGGCCCACGGCATTGCAACAAACTTCCCTTTAACTGCATGCGGGAAAAGACAGAACCTTCTGTCCCTATCATATACTGGTAGGTCAGTTGTCCCGCAGATTGCAAGAACTGTTCCTGTTGACTCGCTGATGATACCCGGTTGAAAATTCCCGGCGCCAAGTGCTCCGGTTATCTGGTCTATCGGGGCTGGACACACAACTGCATCCTGAGAAATGCCAATATCCGTACAGTGCATCTTTCCCGCCACAATACCCGAATCCACAAGAGATGGAAGAGCATTTTCTTTAACTGAAATGAAATCAAGCATCTCATTCCACCATCTTTCTCTGCGGAAATCATAATAAAGCGTTGATGGATAAAGGGCCTTGTTGGAGACGTATCTGCCCGTTAACTGATAGATGATATAATCTGTCACGAGAAGGAATTTTGATGTGCTTTTAAAAGACTCCGGCTCATTGCGTTTAAGCCACAAAATCATGCTTGCCGTATATCCGGCAGATGTTTCGTTCTGACCTGTCACTTCGTAAATCCTATCAGCACCAAAATATTTTTCAATATCGCCTGCCTCTTTTACAGCCCGGGTGTCAAGCCATACAACAGCGTTTCTTACAGGACGCCCCTTTTTATTGAGAAGAATCAGGGTCTCCCCCTGACCTGTCACGCCAACTGCTCTTATATCTCCGGGGTGTCCGGTTTTTGCCGTAACCTCTTTTATTGCATCTTTCGTCTTCTCCCAGTATACGCGGGGGTCCACCTCTACCCATCCGGAGCGAGACCTTTCCATATCGTAAACTTTAATGGCAGAGGCAAGTTCATCCCCTTTCAGGTTAAATACAGCAGCCTTGACTGATGATGTCCC
>CAYOYL010000068.1:0-2542 GCA_964408175.1 uncultured bacterium | reverse complement strand
CCTTTTCTGAGAGACTGCCCATCATTTACTATATAACATCCACACTTCCCGAGATTGATTTCCTCTCCCGGTGCATAAACCACAGGTTCGGCAAAAGCAAATATCATCCCGACAGGCAGAGGCAGGACAGCAGAGCCTTTTGCACGGGGGTCTTGAACCTGTCCAGCGATAAGCATGCCTCCGCTTCTGTTCATCATCCACTCAACATCTCCTTTTTCAGCCCCTTCCAGTTGAAAGAAGACGTATTTTTCTGTCTCCCTGACGCCTTTCACAGTGGCACCGGCAGGCATACCTGTTAACAAGACAGGCAGATTATCCTGTATGCCGGGGAAAAGGCAATACCACCTGTTTTCATCAAGTCCGATAGGACCCCTTTTATCGTATGCGAGCCATCCGTCAATGTGAACGGGTGTATCAATGGCGATTTTCTTCTCTCCGTTTATGCGGGCATAGACAAGGTTTTTGCCTCCCTTTGTTTCTTTATAGCAATATGTGCTGTTACCTTCCCTTATGTATCTTACAGTTTCTCCTGCTGGGTTCCTCATATAAGATACTACCTTTTCCTCCCACCTTTCAGGGAACCACGGACGAAATCCCTTTG
Organism: uncultured bacterium; assembly: GCA_964408175.1. Lineage (GTDB taxonomy): Bacteria > Ratteibacteria > UBA8468 > B48-G9 > JAFGKM01 > JAFGKM01. The sequence goes on along the minus strand of CAYOYL010000068.1, from coordinate 1,941 downwards.
CCCACAGCCCTGCTCTTTCAAGAACGACCCTTGCTTCACTGACCCTGTCATCATAGGTTGTGGTCCAGACAGGAATGCTCCCCAGTACCTCTTCCATATTCTGGCTCCTGTGGAACTTAACCGTGTTTCGGATGGGTACATTGTGCTGCCACTGAAGGCAGAAATCGCTGAAAAGGAAAGAGAGTATTGGGTGCGGTTGATATGGAGCAGAGATAAGGTCTTTGTGGTCCTGACTTCCCCATGCCAGATAGTCGCCTACTCCAAAATCCTCCTGCACTGCATTGACCTCTGTCCAGTATTCCCCGCCCAGTGCTATCTCTGGACTCTTCTCTCTTATCCTCTTTTCAGAGGCAACTACCGCTTCGTTAAAGTTCTTGCCTTCAACCTCTCCCGAACTGCCTGAGGCAACACCTGCTACATCCTGATACAGGTAGTCTATACCGTAGACCTTGTTGAGTTGTTCCATCTTGCCTGCGTAAAACTCACGCCATGCTTCACTGCCGGGATGCACATACAACAGCCAGTGTTTCTTTTCTTTTACAGCATCACGGGTAAGTGCCTCCTGCCAGGGGGCATTATAGTAAGGGTGAAGGTTATATCTCTCAAGTATATCAGGGTGTGTTTCAACGTCCACGAGAGCCATACTGGTATAAATCCCCACCCTGTAACCCATCTCTTTCACCTTTTTGATGTTGTCCACGAGGACCTGATTTATCTCTCCTGTGGGAGGGAGACGATATTCAGGTATGCGCCTGTTAAATCCATCAAGAAATCCCCAGTTCATAATAAGGGTTTTCTCAGGAGGAAATACCTCAGACATCTTCTTTGCCGTATCAACATTGAAATAAAAAGGCCAGATTAAAGATATATTGTCAGCCCATGATGTCCGGTCCTTTCGCTGTACCATCCTGAAGGTCTTGACCATCCACTCCTTGTAACGGGCTGCAGGCTCCAGCCATGAACCCGGATAGGTGTTAAACCTCCACGTACAGACAGATATCTCTTTTTTGCCTTCATATGGAGCCTCAACATTTGCCTGAAAGTTCAATGACTGCATCCCTGCCTTTTCATCGTTATAACGGCGGAAGTATTTGGGTCCCATACGAGGGTCTTCAGCCCATACAATGAAGGAACCCCCACCCTCAGGCTCTCCAATGATAAGTCCGTCTCCCCAGAATACAGAGCCTTTTGCTGTGTTTGTGATAAGGTTTTTCCCATATTCCTTATCCCATACCTGCCCTCCAAAATAAGGCGTTATAAGTTTTATCTCTCTGTTCAGGTTCATTATACTGAAAGCAATACCGAAGAGCCCGGGGTTTTTGCTTGTCCCTTTCTGTTTTATTATCAGGTCACCGGTCTTCCCGTCAACAGTGAGTTCCTGTGTGAGGATTCCGGTTTCCTCCCCCTGCAGGTTTTTGTAGACAAGCCTGACTCCTTCTATACTGCGGGAAAGTCCCCTTCTTACGGTAATATATTCTGTCTCCACCGTGCTTGCTTCAGAAGGAGGATGCTGGGCAGGAAACTTTGTACCGACAGGGAAAGATGTCCACACATGGCTCTGTTTTTTAGCCTCTTCAACTGCATTGTAAAAGGAGCCTATACCGTTGGGTAGTGAGTCCACCCCTGCAGAGATGGCAGGTACAACCGTCAGCGTCTTCCCTTTTCTGTCAGGTAAAAATGTCTTCAGACCTGTCATACTGCCATTCTGCCACACAACCTCATAACGGTCTGTCTTTATGGTAAGAACCCCGCCGGAAAAGATGAAGTCCGCTGCAGGGTATGCGGACAGACAGATGAGAAACCCCAACAAAATCACGGTGCCTCTGACTGCTGAGATATTTCTGTTCATTCAGTCTCCTTAATACAGACGCAATAAATTAATTGGCAACCTGTAAGGGGTATTATGGAGCGAAACAAGGAACGAAGCAGTCCGAATACTTG
>CAYOYL010000067.1:0-5914 GCA_964408175.1 uncultured bacterium | reverse complement strand
AATATCTTTCTATTAATCTCCATTGCATCTATTATACCGTATAAAAAATAGTTGACAAAACTGTTCTGGTAGAGATAAAATACAGTTGATGAAAAAAGGTATTGCACTACTGGAGATTCTGACAGGGATAGTGATAATATCTGTTCTTGCCTTATTGTCTTTGCGGCTGGTCGGCATTGTCACGCAGAAGGCAAAGGTGGTAAGTGCAAAGGCACAGATAGCACAACTGGCACTTTTGCTTGAAGAGGTTAAGGACGATACAGGATACTACCCTGCATTTCTTTAGGACCTTACCCTGAAAATACCACCCAGAATGCTCGAAAAAGGATGGCGTGGTTTTTATGCGGATACAGTTTCTCTTGACCCGTGGGGCTCCACATATTTTTACGAGATACCTCCCACAACCCTTTTTAATTCGCCTGAGTTACCGAGGGAATACGGTAAGCCTGTTATCTATTGTTATACAATAGAAACTAATCCGGGGAGTGCGATTTTGCGTATTGAGAACTACGGTGTAACAGCGTGTAGTTTCTACCTTAACGGGGTTGAGGTGGTTCCTGAAAATGAATTTAAAAAGAACCCTAAACCGCAGATAATAGAAAAAAATATCACCCTGCTTGAATCCAACGAAATTTCAGCAAGAGTGAGAAGTAAACCCGGTGAATTTCTTATCTTTAATATCTCTTCAAGTAATGTACCTACAGACATATATTTTATACTGAGCAGTTACGGAAAGGACAGAAGTTCGGGTGGCGAGGGGCCTAACCAGGATGTTAAGTGGCGTTCAGACAGATATCCAAACTTCCAGTGAGGTGAGACTATGACAAAAAGAGTCAGAAGGAAAAACTATCTCATCAATAAACCCCTTCAGTTTATATATTCAGGTATTACAGTATACCTGCTGCTCATAGGGATTATAATTGTTGGTATAGCAACCTACTACATAACCCTTAATACCATACTGACCCAACTTGAGGCCCATGGTGGTTTGATTCAGGCTTATGAGATAGTAAGAGACATAAATGGTCTCCTTGCAAAGCGCATCGGGATTTTATTTTTGATAGTGATGGTTGTTGCCTTTGTACTTGCTGTATTTTATCTTCACCGCATAGCAGGGCCGGTTTACAGAATAGAAAAGACGCTTAACGAAATAGCAGAAGGCAAAAAGGTTGAATTTGTACGTTTGAGGAAAAAGGATTTTTTCAAGTCCCTTGCTGAAGCTATGAACAAGGTTATAGGTATTATACAGAAGACTGAAGAGAACAAATAATCCGTTGAAAACAATTTATATCTGAAGGAAGTCAGATATTATACCTCTGCCCAGAGTTTTTCAAGGTTATAGTAATCTCTCGTTTCAGGTAAAAAGATATGTACCATTATTTCCGCGTAGTCAAGGAGTATCCACTTGCCCGTTTCGGTGCCAGTAACGGAAACAGGTATCTCTTTAAATTCGTCGAGAAGAGAGTCTGCAAGTGTTTTTGTATGAATGGGAGAATTGCCGGAGACTATGATGAAATAATCGGTAATCCAGGTCTGTCTACCGACGTACAGTATCTGCAAATCCTCTGCTTTTTTATCTTCCAGTATCTTTGTTATCCTTTTTAGTTTGGTATTAATCTTCATCTCCTGTAATGTTGTTTCTCTTATTTTACTGTATTATTTCCCCATGGTAAAGATTTACAAAAAATATTTTTTGATTTTTTTCATCTGGTATATAATGAAACTAAAAAAATTGACAGATAAAAAAAGAACAGGTAGTATGTAATAAGTCAACCTTTGTAATCATTACAACATACCTGATGTTATTAAAACGGGTAAGGCACAGGATGTGAAATTAAAATAATGATAAATCCTTCTCCCCGCCTTTGGGAAGGGGGATAGATAGGGGGATTAGGAGGAGAGAATGTCTATTCTATCAACAGAGCAGGTCATTGAGAGGATGAGAAGAACAAGACTTTTGAATGTAGTGCCGGAGAATCTTGAACTTAACTGTGAAGGGGACAGGGTCAGCCACTCTCCGGATGAAAATTTTGAAGAGGTCTATTTTAGAAACCTGAATGAAGCGTTCGGGCTGAAGATTATAGAGGTATCGGTGGACAGTATGAACGAGGAGAGAGAAAGGGCTGACAGAAAAAAGGCAGAAAAAATAGCGGATATGTGGATAGACGAGGCAAAAGAGGTAAGATGGCAGGAGATTGGGAAAGAGCAGATAATAATGTCTGCCCAGTTGTATCTTGCCACTGTGAAGATGATGGAGGAGAACAGTTGTGATGCGGTAACAATGTCCATAGGTCCTGTCCTTAAGATAGGCAAGATGCCCGTCAGACCTCCTCTGGCAGAGATGGAACTTGCAAAGAGTAACATAGTTACCAGTTGCGAGTCTCTCATAGATTGTTTAACCACACAGTTGTTGGGGTTTTATATGACAGGTAATCTTAGTTTTGTAGGGGATGTTTTGAGTGCCAGTTGGCTTAAAAGGGAACCTGTTGAAAAAACATTTGCTGTCGGGCATTGCTATGCCCCTATCAACCCCTATGGAGATGACAGGAGGGTTCCCTATATTATCAGGAACCACGCAATAACACCCTCTACGGTGGGAATACTGGTGGAACTACCACTGGGTGAGACTGTTACTGTTGCCAAGTTAAACGTATATGGCAAGAAGATTTCCATTTTCACCGGCAGGAGTGTTGACGGAAGGTCTTTGTATGAGAACTTTGATGATATAGCCTGCAGGACAAAGGTCGTTGTCAAAACTGAGAGTGAGAAGGTAATGAAAAATTATAACAGAGAGACCTTCGGCGTTCACAGGGTGGTGTTTTTTGCAGACATCAGTAAAGAACTTAAAGACCTGGCTGCATCTATCGGATTTGAGGTTATAGAAGAGGATGCATAAGAAGCAGATGTTCAGTAAATCCCCCTTCATCCCCCTTTTCCAAAGGGGGAGAACTTTAAGGTAAAGGAGGTGTACAGTGTTTGAAGAGATAAAGAAGAGAAGTGGCGAGACAGTAAAGTTTGAGGCCCAGAAGATAACGAAAGCCATATATAAGGCAGGCCAGGCAACAGGAGAGTTTGAACTGGAGACTGCTAAAAAACTTACCCTGCGTGTTCTTGACCTCTCTCTTGATGTTATAAAGGATAGAATTCCTTCAGTGGAAGAGATACAGGATATTGTAGAAGAGGTTTTGCTCGCTTCGCCATATAAAAAGACCGCAAAGGCCTACATTATTTACAGGGACCAGCATGCCAGACTGAGAGAGATAACGACAAAGGCCAATCTTGACCTTGTAGACCACTATCTTCAGAAAGAAGACTGGCGCGTTAATGAAAACAGCAATATGAGTTTTTCCCTGCAGGGGCTTAATAACTATGTCTCTTCGGAGGTAACAAAAACCTACTGGCTGAACAGTATATATCCACCAGAGTTGAGGATGGCATACATAAATGGTGACCTGCATATACATGACCTTGGTTCTCTTTCGGTTTATTGTGTCGGATGGGACCTGGAAGATGTGCTTCTTACAGGATTTCAGGGTGCATCTGGAAAGATTGAGAGTAGGCCTGCAAAGCACTTCAGAACCGCTCTCGGTCAGATTGCTAACTTTTTCTATACACTCCAGGGAGAAGCAGCAGGAGCACAGGCTTTTTCAAACTTTGATACGCTCTTAAGCCCTTTTATCAAGTACGACAACCTCAGTTATGAAGATGTGAAGCAGGCACTGCAAGAGTTCGTTTTCAATGTAAACGTCCCCACCCGCGTCGGTTTTCAGTGCCTTTCCGAAGATACAGAGATTTTAACCCCAGATGGATGGAAAGGGTATAACGGTGTTGCAGAGGGAGATGAGATATATACATTCAATCTTGATGAAGGGATACTGGAAAGGAAGAATGTCAGGCATATATTTGTTAGAGAATATGAAGGGGTGATGTATAACCTGAAGAATAGAAGTCAGGACCAGTTAATCTCGCCAGGACATAGGGTGGTCCGTCAGGTCTTTAACTCACCTGAGTATAAAATGGAGACTATTGAAGAGGTAATGGAACTCCGTTCACCTGTTTCTATCCCTGTGAGAGCAGAAAATACAAATCCTGATATAGAAATGGATGATAACCAGATAAGGTTGCTTGCATGGATTTTGTCAGAGGGCAGTATAGAGAAGGATGGGAGCAGGAGGATAAGCATCTATCAGTCTCCTGATGCACATCCAGAAAATTATGAAGAGATATTAGACCTTCTGGAGGAAGAAGAATTAGAATATGCCACAAGTCCCCAAACATCTTTAGGGACCTGTACGCATATAAGACTTTCACCAGCATCCAGCAAGACTGTCCATGTTCTATTGGGGGCAAAAACAAAGAAGATACCTCCTTACCTCTTTAGTATGAGCAAAAGACAGGCAAGACTTTTTCTGGAGACATACATAAAAGGAGATGGTTGGGAAGAGGATTTCAGAAAAAGGATTGCTGTAACTGATAAAGAGATACTTGATGGACTCACATCTATTGCCGTTCTGGCTGGTTATAACTTTAATATAAAAGAGAGGAAGGTAGTCGGTATCTCAAAAAAGGTACAGTACATTATTACCCTATCTGAAACCAGATATGACTATATACAGGAGATAAAACCTGTCAGATACAAAGGTATAATCTGGAGTGTTAATACTGAAAATGAGACTGTAATCGCCAGAAGAAATGGGCAGGTTTTTATTACAGGTAATACCCCCTTCACGAATCTGACGATGGACCTGACCGTATCTTCCACATACAAGGACCATCCGATAATCCTCGGTGGGGAGGTTAAAGATAAGACCTACTCGGAGTTCCAGAACGAGATGGATATTCTCAACAGGGCATTTCTTGAGGTGATGTATGAAGGTGATGCAAAGGGCAGGGTCTTCACATTCCCCATTCCGACCTATAACATAACAAAAGACTTTGACTGGGACAATAAAAACCTGGACCTTCTCTGGAAGGTGACGGCAAAGTATGGTATCCCCTATTTCAGCAACTTTATCAACTCTGATATGAGTCCGGATGATGTCAGGAGTATGTGCTGCCGTCTCCGCCTTGATACCACGGAACTCAGAAAAAGGGGAGGTGGACTTTTTGGAGCCAATCCACTGACAGGCAGTGTCGGGGTTGTGACAATTAATATGCCCAGACTCGGATACCTGTCAGAGTCAGAAGATGAGTTTTTCACCCGTCTGGAACATCTGATGGGCATAGCAAAAGAGTCTCTTGAGATTAAGAGAAAGGTTATAGAAAAAATGACGGATGAAGGTCTCTACCCTTACTCATCTTTTTATCTGAGGAACGTAAAAAAGCGTTTTAACAGATACTGGACCAACCACTTTTCAACAATCGGGCTCATAGGAATGAATGAGGCATGCCTGAACCTTTTGGGCAGGGATATCGGGACACCGGAAGGACTGCAGTTTGGTATAAAGGTTATGAGGTTTATGCGTGAGAAACTGTTGAAGTTTCAGGAGGAGACAGGAAACAACTATAACCTTGAGGCGACACCTGCAGAGGGTACAAGTTACCGTCTGGCAAGGGCTGACAAGGCAAAATATCCGGATATAGTCTGTGCAAATGAACAGGAATACCAGAAAGGAGCAGAACCCTTCTATACCAATTCCTCCCAACTTCCTGTCAACTATACTGATGATGTCTTTGAGTCCCTTGAACTTCAGGATGAACTTCAAAGCCTTTATACAGGAGGTACTGTGGTGCATCTGTTTGCTGGAGAAAGGGTGGATACCACGGAAGGTGTGAAGAGACTTGTAAAGGTCATTTGTGAAAGGTTTAAACTCCCCTATTTTACAATTACCCCGACCTTTTCGGTCTGCCCGGAGCACGGATACATCAGTGGTGAGGTCTATAAGTGTCCGCACTGCGGAAGGGATACCGAGGT
>CAYOYL010000066.1:0-6958 GCA_964408175.1 uncultured bacterium | reverse complement strand
GGTACTATCTGGCAGATGAACCGGAGTGCAGAGGCGTCAGCCCTGTCTATCTCAGGTACCAGTATGAGTTCATAAAAAAGATGGACCCTTACCATCCTGTGATGATTATCTCAAGGGACCCTTCTAAATACACCGGATGTGCAGATGTGTTAAATCCACATCCATACCTGAACCCGTCTGTTGACAGCAGTGGAAAGAGGACAATGGGGAGTATAAGGACGATAAAAAACATGATGATTGAGGTTTTAGAGTCCAGCAGGGGGAAGATTCCTGCGTGGTGTACCCCACAGGCATTCACCTACGGTTTTATAGACAGGTTTGCTGACTATCCTACGTTTGATGAGTTTAACTGTATGCTCTTTACAGCAGTGGCAAACGGATGCAAGGGTTTTACTCCTTTTGTCTACAATGACCACTTCAACTCGGTTGACCTGAGGCTCGGTGCGGATTTCATATACGAAACCTTTGAGGACCTGGATGATATTCTTATATCTCCTGAAAAACCTTATAAAACGACAGTCTCCAGTCCTGACGTGGATGTATGGATAAAAGAGCATAGAGGCGAGGTGTTTGTCATTGCTGTAAATATGACAGATAAGGAGATGGAAGCAGATATAAATTGTGAGCAGATGAAAAGGGTAAGAAGACTTTACGGATACAGGGAGAAAACATCAGTAGATGTGAAAGATGGAAAATTCACACTCGGTTTTTATCCATACCAGGTTCATCTTCTCTCTTATCCCGCAAAAGGGAAAGGGCTGAAAACGGTTGAGGCACTGAAAAAAGAGATAGAAGAGACAAAGAATGGTTTTGCCGAAAAGGGAAACATCTTGTACGGTAAACGCAAAGAGATAGAGTGGGTAGGCTCAGACCCCTATATCTCCAATGCAGGTCTTTATACCCTGACAAACGGCATAACTGATTCCTATGGGTGGGTCTCATGGACAAGACCGACGAGTGAAAAAACGCCCTCTTTTGTGGAGGCGAAGTTTCTTACGTTTGTCCCAAGGTTCAAAAATCTTAAGGTCTACAGTTCAACGATAGAAGATATGCAGGTTTATATATGGAAGGCAGGGGATTGGAAAAAGGTCGGGGAGGTTAAAGAGAACAAAAATAAGGTCATTGAGTTTGAATGGGCAGAAACACTGTCCACAGTGAAGATGAAGATTCTTATCACAAAGGTACACCCGGGTACAAAAGCAGAGATATACGAAATAGAGGCGTATCAATAAGCAAAGGTAACTATGCAGATGAAAGGATGGGTGAGCCTTCTGCTGGCAGGGATTGTTTTGGTGCCAGTGCTTGCGGTTTCCAAGGAAACCACTCTGAAACTGACCGAAGGGGGGAAGCCCTGTGCGAGCATCGTGGTTTCTGAAAGGCCCACGCAGGCTGCGGTTATGGCTGCGGTGGAACTGCGGGACCACATCAAAAAGAGCAGCGGTGCAGAGTTGCCGATAGTGACGGATACCACCGATGTCAGGGGCTTGCGGGTTCTGGTCGGAGAGAGTGCCGCCACTCGGGCACTGGGGCTGCGCAACGATGACCTCAAACCGCAGGAATACCTGATTCGCTACAGGGATGACACTCTGATACTGATGGGGCGGGACGGCAGCCAGCCCTACGGCCTGAAGGTCAGCGGTTCCCCTGAGTGGTGCGAGGGAAAAGACGGTAAGGCTCTCTGTCTGGATGGAGTGGATGACTCCCTCCTGGTCTCAATACCCCTAAGTTTTGACGATAGACGGGGCAGTATGGAGTTGTGGATGCGCCCTGACCAGGACGCAAAAGGGGGAACCCTTCTGCGTCTGGACGGCTCTCCATGGACATACCATATCGTCTCCTACCAGGAGGAACGTATAGCCTATGCGACATACGACGGCACACGTGAAGGCTCCGGGACCATCAAATCGGACAGGCTGTCCCCTAACTGGCATCATATCAGGGTTACATGGGATGCATCCTGTAACCGCAAGGAGATTATAGTAGACGGTAAAAAGGCTGCCTCATCAGGCTACTCTCCGACGCACTGTGCCAAAGCCAACCTGCAGATTGGGGCTATGGACCACTCAGGGGTTCGTGGTTCTTTCTTTAAGGGTGCTATCCGCGGGTTTCGTCTTGCCGATTCTCCCGGCGACAACGCTTCTACCCTAACTGAAATTCACTGCGACGAGGGTGCCGGGCTGCCCGGCATAACGACGCGTCTTGACACTCTTCAGATGAGCCGTGGACTGCTCCCCGACCCCTATGACGGCGAAGGTACAATCTATGCAGTTTACCACTTTCTGGAGCGCTTCTGCGGGGTACGCTGGTACGGGCCGACCGAGATATGCACGGTCATTCCTTCAAATCCGACGCTCACTGTCAGGGTTGCTGATGTCCGCCGGGTTCCCTCTATGGCGTGGCGGTGCGTAATGCCTGTTCACAACTTTGGACGGCTGATGGCGCCGGTCAAGGGACTGTGGGGCAATCCGACAGTGGATGAGTTATGGATATACCTTCACCGGATGCGCAATGGCGGAGAGCGGTTCTCCTGCTCTCACTCTTTCTACGGCTGGTACGACAGATTCTGGCACAAAAACCCTAAGAACGAAAAGGTATGGGAGGAACAACACCTTGAGTGGTTTGCCCACGGGTATGACGGCAAACCTCCTCAGTTATGCTACAGCAACGACGAGGTTGTCAAACAGGTTGTCTCCGATGCCCGTGAATTTTTTGAGGGCAGACGGAGGGCAGGGGGTGCGGGGAACTTCTTCCAGTTGGGGGCTATGGACAACTCCTCTTTCTGCAAGTGCTTGGTATGCAAAAGGTCGGCTGTTAACACGGAAGAACTCAAAAAAATAGAGGGACGCCACTTCTCATCAGGCTACAACAGTGACTACTGGTTTGGTTTCTGCAACAAGGTTGCAAGGGAACTCCGCAAGACCCATCCAGACAGGTTCCTCTCGGTACTTACCTACTCAACCTACGCCCAGCATCCAGGCTTCCGTCTTGAGCCCAACATCGCACCTCAGATTGCCCTTGCGGGCAACACATTCATAGAAGAGCCTCACGACGTGGTGGGCCGCCACATCTGGGGCATCTACAGGGAGTGGATAAGAAAGGAGAAGGGGCACCGTCCCATCTACCTGTGGCTGTATCCTGAGTTCCCTGAGTCATGGGTGTGGTCCCGGGGGTATACCTCGTTTCCTGGTTTCGGGGCGCGTTTGATTGGCAGACAGATGAAGATGTACGTCAGAGACGGAATCCGGGGCATCTTCCCTGAGGGTATCACCACCCAACTCAACGAATATATGTACAACCAGATGGCATTTGACGCTGCACAGGATGCAGACAGGATTATGGATGAGTTCTTCACCCTTTACTATGGTAATGCTGCTGCACCCATGCGCAAACTCTGGCTGGAGATAGAAGAGACCTACACGAACCCTGCCAACTGGCCTGTGGACCCCGAAAACCCAGAAAGGGACATTACGATAAGCGAAGAAACTTCATGGAAACTTATGGGAACGACCGAGCGCATGACACGCTGGGCTGGATATATGGAGGATGCGCGGGCGGCTGCCAGTACGGAATCTGAGAAGGCACGGGTTCGTCTCTTTGAACAGTGGGAGTGGGAACCCATGGTCAGGGCCAAACAGATATATGAGGAAAAAAGTCAGTACCAGACAGAGGTTGAGACTTTGAAACAGTCACCTCCGCCCTCAGGTCGTATCCATAAACTCGCTGCTCCGTCCAACGGTGATGCCCTAAAGGTGGACTGGAGCCGGGGCGAAACAATCAAACTCAGCAGGGACGTATACGGATACCCGGAACCGCAACGGCAGGCTGAAGCCGTACTCCTGCACGACGGCAGGTACCTCTACATACGTCTGATGGAACGTATGAACACGGAGAGTTTGCAGGTAGAGCAGGGGATTTTTAACGGGGATGACTGGGAGATATTTATGGCAGCACAGAGGGAAAAACCTTACAGACAGATAGGAATCAACCCTCGTGGCAACTTCCATGCAATTGCGTACGGCGAGCCGACGGCATGGGACCATAAGGTCAAGGTGACCTCCGAGGTTAGTCCGGACGTCTGGACAGTATACCTCTGCCTGCCCATGGCAAATGTCGTCCCGGGCGGTCTCTCATCAGGGCAAACACTTTATCTGAATATCATCCGCAGTACCCCGGGTGCTGACGCTGCCCTGACGTTCAGTCCGCATTTTGTTCTCAACTTTCACATGCCATCCCGACTGGCATCCTTTTCGGTTGAGTAGTTATCTGCGGAGGATTATAGGAGGGGTAGGTCCTCAGTCAACCACGTCTGCCCATATCAGATGACATGATTACCCCAGTAATTCTTTCTTCCCAGTACAGGGGTTCTCATATAATTCGCCGTTAAAATTATAGTAATAACGGATTGAGTTCGCCCTATAGCCCAACCTGCACCCGAGATGAAAGAACTACTGAAGGTATTTAATTCAGAAAAGAGATATTTTACCAAACTTATTGATGCAAAGGATGTTTGTAGTCTATTTTACTGACAAGGGGTTTGGTATTTTAAGGTGTGAAGTTGGGTTCCGGAAGATTCGCACACCACTTGTAGATAGGCGAAACCATTATAATTTTCCCTTTTATCCGTATTGTTTCTTCTTCATCATCCGTAAGAATAAGGGCTTTGTTTAGTTTAGTCTCTTCCATGGCGGTAAGCAATGATTTCATTTCCCTGTCCCGCACCGCCGCTGAAGAAATTGAGTCCGTCACCTGCATCAAAGAAATCTTTTTCTTATCGTGCTTTACGAGAAAATCCACTTCCTGCCCATTTTTCGTTTTGTAATAATACACCTCATTGTCCCTGCGTTTAAGCTCTATGAACACAAGGTTTTCAAGGAACCTTCCTCTGTTTTTTGAAAACTGAAAGGACACCGCGTTCATAATACCATTGTCTATACAGTACATTTTCTTTCCGGTTACGAACTGCTTCTTCAGCGAGAAAGAAAAGTTATTAACGGGGAATAACAAAAAACTATTTTCCAGATAGTCCGTATAGCTCTTAACCGTGTTCACACTGCCCAGACGCATCATATTCTTAAGATTGTTGTAGGAAAATATGCATCCGGCATTGCTCATGAAATAGAGAGCTATCTCGCGCAGTTCTCTGACTGCTTTGATTTCATACCGGACGGCTATGTCCCTGTAAAGGATGTCTTCGTATGTCCTTTTTAAAACCTCTCTCTCCTTATACTTCAAATATTCCGGCATGCCGCCTTTTTCCGCATACTCGTTGAACAGCCGTTTCATCCGGCTCCTTCCTTTAGTGACGGAAAAAGTATCCGGCCCGAATTCCTGTCCTCTGAAATGCAGGAATTCCCGGAAGGAGAAAGGAAACAAAGAAATCATAATACATCTGCCGGTTAATTTTGTTCCGAATTCCCTGCTCAATAGAGACGCGTTGGAGCCGGTAATGAAAAACTTGTGGCCGGAATCCTGCATTCTTCTGACAAAAACCTCCCAATGCCGTACGTTTTGTATTTCGTCGAAGAAAAACACCTTCTTTTCTCCATACAATTCCAGAAACACCTCATAAAGAGCGTTAAAATCTTCCGCCCCGAATCTTAAGAGACGCTCATCTTCAAAATTGAGATAATATACATCGTAGTCGTAAAAGTTCTTCATTATCTGCATAAGCAACGTGGATTTGCCCGCTCGGCGTATGCCCGAAATTACGACAGCATGAGGAAGAGGCAGGTACTTCTTGATGACGTCAAGCGTGTTCCGTGCCACACCCGTGTCTGCCGATTTCACTATGTCTCTTTGCTCAAGAACGATTTCACGTAACAATTGTTTTTCCATGGGCACTCTCCAAATACCGACAAAAAACTCTTAAAGAATTTTCTCTTTAAGCGTGGCTAATATTTTCATTAGCAATGAAAGTTTATCATATAGAAGTTTCATTGTCAATGACAATTATGAGCAGAAAAAAAGGGGGACAATTCGTTGATTAATTGATAAAGACCTTGCACGTTATTTCAATCATCTATCTCGCATAGATAGCATTCTGTTCCCCCCGATTTTAAATATACCGCTACTGAAATTTCAATCAAGCCTTCGTTTATCTGAAAAGAGGTTCGCATTTCATAAGAACTGTGAACTTTTACAAAGGGATGCCGAAATGGGTTTTAAAAATGAGGATGTATTGGGTCTTGGACAGAAGCAAGTTCTTACTAGTAGGGCATGTGTCAAAATTGATTGAAACATCGAGGGAAAGGGCAGATAAAGCCATGAAGAAAGGCAACAGAGCAGCCGTAAAGGATTATTTCATTGTTCACCCCGGTTTATGTACCGGTCTCGGAGTTATGGAGATAGCGAATTTGAAATGTGGGGACATTTTCATTCAAACCGGACTGTGCTCTCTGGTCGTTCGAAACAGCAAGGGTGGCGAATGGAGGAGAAATTCTTGAGGGTCGGATTTATTGCTTGTCTGGTTCTGTTTGCATTTGCAGGAAAAGCATGGAGTTATTCGGATAGTAATTTTTCCGGAACATGGAGCGCATTTACTGTTTCTTCAGGGGAGACTTACGAAGGTTGGGCATACGGACCGATAATATCCGATGGAATCTGTCTCTGCCTGATACCTCCTGCTGTTGTTTCTCGCTTCAACCTCCAGTCTTGCCTTCAACTGTGCTGTTCCTTATCTCTATTTTTCATTCTTAATAGTTGTATGTTGAGTGCTGATATTTTTTCTATCGCCTCCCAGAGTCTGTTATAGTTTTCCGTCCATCCTTTAACTTCCTCTTTCATTTTTATCGGTACATATACATGATGCATCCTGCCGTCTTTCCCGTAAGAAACCCTGTAGTACGGACCATGCCTGTATTTCTTTGCCTTATGGCATTTGCAGTTGGCCCGCATGCACTCCAGATAATATTCAATAAAGGTGCCTCTCATCAGTTTATTTAGAGGCGGCAGTTCTTTT
>CAYOYL010000065.1:0-17666 GCA_964408175.1 uncultured bacterium | reverse complement strand
TTTCATGATGCAGTCAGCAAAATATTCGCATTCAGCGGTGTAAGGGTTGATTTTTTTGAAAGGTATCTTCCTGAACTTACGAACGACATCCTTGCTCTGCTTTGCATCGTAGCCGCCGGTCCCTATCCCGAATATGCCTTCCATCGTTCCGCCCACACTTTGCCCTATCGTTCCTTCGGTAAATATACTCCCTTGTGAACCGTATATCTCCAGACGGGTTCTGGTGGACTCATCTGGGATGCAGAAAAAACAGTCCACTGTTGAGTGTGTTCCTGACCTGAGTTCCAGAAGGGTGGTGGAGGAATCCTCTGACCTGTAGTTATGCACCTGTCTGTTGGTCACAGATGATACCCTTTTTATCTCATCATCAGTAAAAAATTCAATCAGGTCGTAGAGATGGGTTGCCATATCTATCAGTGCACCGCCTCCGCCTTTTTTGGGGTCCTGTCTCCATGCCCCCTTCATCGGAGGATACCAGCAGGACAACTGTGCCCTTATGTATACAACCTTCCCGATTTTGCCTTCCTTTATAAGTTCCTTTATTTTCCTATGTGCACCGTGAAACTTCATCATATAACCTTCCTGCAAAAAAACATTATTCTTTTTGCATATATCCACTGCCTGCTTGGTATCTTTCAGGTTGGCGGTGACAGGTTTTTCACACAGGATATGTTTCCCGCTTTCCGCTGCCATTTTTATCTGTTTCAAATGAAGGTACACGGGGGTTGCGATATAAACCGCGTCAATTTCCGGGTCATTGAGAATATCTTTTTCTCTTGTATAGTACCTGGGGACGTTGAATTCCTTCGCTATCTCCTTAATACGCACAACATCCATTACTGCGGAAATATCTATGTTTTTAGCCTTCAGCATCCCGGGTATCGTTCTCCTGTAGGCTATCCCTCCAGCACCTATAACACCTATCTTCACCTTTCTCATTTATTCCCCCTCCCATACGGAGGTCCGACCTCCGTATTATTTCATGTATGCCTCTGCGACCTTATTGAATGCCTCAACATACTTCTCCATATGTCGTATCCCGTAAACAGGATGTGGGAAGAAAGACATTGTTCTATCTGACAGCCAGCGAGCCTTCTTACACTCAACCTTGGCATAGTCTATCTTTCTGGCATTCGGGTCGTTAAACGGGTACCGTAGACGTCCAAAACCATTCTTTTCCGTATAAGCAGCCTCTTTATACATCTCGGGCCACTGAACCCCATATACCGGTACACCCTCTGCCTCCATTGCAGTAACGAACTGCTTTACAGATACCTTTAACTTATCTGAGTTAAGAACAAAGGGAGCCCACCAGAAGGCATTCTGACGTTCCTGTGTATTAAGAGGAGGATAAAGAACCAGAGGATGATTTTTTAGTGCATCTATGAGATATTGTGCATTTCTTCTTCTGTTGGGAAGATTCCAGCTGTCCAGCCTTTCCATCTCATTAAGTCCAATTATGGACTGCATCTCTGTCATCCTGTAGTTGAACCCCACACGTCTGTGGATATATGTAAGTTTTGCCTCCATCTCAAGAAGACGCATACGTTCTTTCACATCATAGCCGTGGTCCCTGAAGGACCTGCACTCCCATATCAAATCCTCATTATCGGTTATAATTGCTCCGCCCTCGCCTCCTGTGGTGAAGTGTTTGCTCTGACAGAAACTGAAGCACCCAACATCTCCTATAGTTCCTACTTTTTTACCTTTATATATACCACCCGGACACTGGGCACAGTCTTCTATAACGTAAAGGTTGTGCTTTTTAGCAATATCAATGATGGGGTCCATATCAGCCACAATACCGTAGAGATGAACTGCAATGATTGCCTTGGTCTTTTCGTTAATCAGCGGCTCTATTCCCTTAGGGTCTATGGTATGAGACTCATCAACATCAGCAAACACAGGTAAAGCACCTGCCTGCAATATACAGAAAGAGGAGGCAATGAAGGAATATGATGGACAGATAATTTCGTCTCCCGGTCCTATCCCGAGTGATGCCACTGCAGTATGTAAAGCGCTTGTCCCGTTGGAAGTACTGACTGCATACTTCGCACCGTTCCATTTTGCCCACTCCTTTTCAAACTTCATACCCATCTCCCCTGTCCAGTAGTTTACCTTCCCAGACCTGAGTGGCTCAGAAACCATACTAATGGATTTTTCCGAAAATGAAGGCCACATGGGGAACCTCTCTGTATTAACAGGTTTTCCACCTTCTATTGCCAAATTTCCCATTTTCTACCCCCTTTTTTTTGTAAGAACCTACGCGTCCGATTTTATCATAAAGCATGCCTTTTGCAAAAATTTTGCGGGAATTAAGCCACTATTACTATTGAGAAACGGATATCAGGCAGTAGCCTTCCCGGAGAGATTTGATGGATATCTATACCAGTCCACCTCTTTCTTGCCGTAAGATGACCACGGAAAACCTGCCAGAGCTTTTTCAAATACCTCTGTTATACTTTTACCCCTGACGGGTTGTTTGAAGACAGGTTTAAGCGGAGGGATGTGTCCTGGTGCCTCCAGAAGATTCAGTGTTACCGGGCCTTTTATTACATACGGTTTTATTTTATCTCTCTTTTCAATCCCCTTACGTACGCCTTCTCTTATTATCTCCTGTGCCCTGCCGGGAAGAACTGACCTGCAGCAGTTTGGCCCATAACTGTGTTTTACCACGCCTGTAATTATATCCGGATTTTTTTCTTTTACCTCACCTGTAATTACCTGGTCACCGCTGATAAATACCGCAGGTATGCCCATGTCTCCTGCCAGTGCCATAGCCATAGATGCCTCGCTGAAATATATCTTTCCGTCATTGACCGACCATTTACTGTGAGGGCATACCCCATCCACTGCCCCTCCCATAGCATGCATCCCCACCATTACCATGGCATCCCATCCCTGTTTCAGTTCAGTCAGCCACTCTGGGAAGTGGGAGCCCCTGCCGTGGATGATTTCACAGCCGCTTTCCAGTTCTTCAAAGAGTATATTGTATCCTGCACCGTGGCTGTCATTTACGTAAATGGTCTTTGCGCCGGCCTGTTTTGCTCCCTTAACAGCCGCACTTACCTCTCCTGTAAGTAACCTGTACATACGCTGGCGGTGATAGTAATTTTCAACACTCTGCGTTACCCTGTCCTCAAAAGATATGTAGCCGGCAACCCCTTCAATATCCGTCTGTATATATATCCTCATTTTTCTCCTTTTGTTATATTAAGATACAGGTCCCCGTTTCCCGAAGTTTCATACTGTCCGTTCCTCAGGTGTTGTTCAGATTCAGTATCCGCAGGGCGTTTTTGTATTCTATCTTTTCAATGACAGAGGAGGACAAACTACCGGAAGCACGTATTTTTTTCAGCCATGTCACATTCTTGTTCTTGTCTGCAACGTCGCTGCGCCGGCAGGAATCAACGCCGAAGGCTATTCTATCCTGAAATTCATCAAGAAATTCAAGGGTAAAGGACGGGTCTCTCGTAAGTGCGTTATAGCCGCTGCCTGCAGAGGTATCTGCACATAGATTTATATATTTTCTCATCAGACGGGGCACTGCTCCTCCGGGGTCAATTGGTCCTTTTGGATATCCTGAACGTTCTCCAGCAGGTACGGTTCTTGAAATCTCAGCCCAGAAGGTGGGTCCATGCCCGATGAAGATGGTATCAGGGCACTCTTTAAGAGCATGTTCCATCTTTGGCAGTCCGTAGTCATCCCTCAACCCGTAACCATCCGGTCTGTCCTGCATATCAAAGAGTACAGGTAGTTTAAATCTGCCGGCCTGTCGGTAAAGGTTCAAACACCGAGGGTCATCAAAGTCCATTTTTGGCAGCAGTTCTCCAAGCCCTTTGCATCCCCGACCAATATATTCTTCAAAAAGACCCGTGAAGTCCATATCTGAACGGTTGCCGTAGCGTGGGTCTATCAAACAAAAAGGGATGAGCCTGTCTGGATAACGCGAAGATTCTCTGATAACATCCTGCGTATTACACTCCAGATAGGCACCTTCCGGGTGCTCGCTCAGAGGGAGAATGCAGGTCTTGTCTATACCCCATGCGTCCATCTTTGCGATTATGTTGGTAACGTCTATAAATTCTTCCCTGTCAGGCATCACACGTCCGATGTGTCCGTGAATATCTATCAGCATATTCCTTCACTCCTTGCCTTTATGTACATATCTCTTAGGTCAGCGTACCTTGTTTTCTATAGGTAATTCTTTAAAGGTTTTCTGCAGACCCACCCTGCCGCTGCGGTCAAAGGTGATGCTGCCCAGTCCGTAGTAGTACCAGACCTCTCCACCTCTGAGCAACTGGGTTATCTCTTCGGGATTACCGAGCAGTTCCTGGACATCTTCAGCAGCCATCCCTTTTTTGACGCTCTCCCAGGTTTCTATGTCGGGCCTGAGGGTTGCTGCAGATTGAGTGGCAAGTTCAAGATTTCTGAGGATTTTCGCCATATTTGCGGTAAACTCGCTGATTTTTCCCACCTCTTCCCTGAGGTTTTTCACCTCTTCTTCAAGTTTACTTAAACGGGTTTCAACATCCGTCATCTTTGATGAGAGAAACGTGATATCCACAACCTCAGGGGTATCGTTTTTTTTCTCTTCGGCATAACAGGAAGTAACCGCAAGCAATAAGATGGAAGCAATAAAAATTTTTAGGGCTGTCATTTTTTCCTCCTACAATCTCCCCTGGAACTCCTTTCAGTTAAATAAATGTAGAGGAGATTTACAGATTAAAGAACTCTTTCGGGTTCGTATAAGACATCCTGTATGCCAAATGGTCTGCAACATCTTCGGGCATCTGTCCCTGTTCAACCATCTCTCCCAGTACGTCGCTGAGAACCCTGCGAAACATCTCAAATCTGGAGCCGTAAGAAAGCAGTTTTCTGGAGTCTGATACCATCCCGGCAAAACAATACAGCAGGTCTACTGCTCCTATGTATTCCAACTGGCGCCTCATTCCTATGGGGTTGTCGTTAAACCACCATCCCGAACCCAGCCTTACCTTTGAACCGAATGCGCGTGCAACAGTGGCAAGGGTTGCCTGATGGCCTGGGTCCAGGCAGTAAAGGACAACCTTCAATCTTCCATCAAAACGGTTAAGAAAATCTATCAGGGTTGGAAGAAAATCCATAAAAAGGGTTGAAATATCCCCTCCGGAGTCCGGACCGAGCTCCTTAAATAGTTTATCTCTTACATTCCTTACCGCACCGATATGCATCTGGAAAACCCATCTTTTTTCTGCATTGAGCTGTCCCATCTCACCAAACAGGTAGTCAGAAAAAATAAGTGTCTCCTGGGAGGTGACTGCTTCTCCGCTGAGGGCTTTTTTAAAGACCCTGTCAGCGGAGGATTTGTCAGATGTACCTGAAAGGGGCATTTCAACACTGTGGTCACTGGATACACAGCCGTTTTCTGCAAAGTAGTCGTGAGATTTTCTGAGGATATCCTCAAGGTCTTTTATGGAACGGCACTGCACATTAAATCGTTTCTCAAGCGATGACAGATACTTCTGCCAGCCGGCAGAATTTATCTTCAGTATCCTGTCGGGTCGCCAGGTAGGCCGGATAATTTTGCCGCCCATCATAAGATTTACCTTTGCGTGGTTATCCAGTATATCCGCAGGGTCATCAGTAGAGCACATCACCTCAACTCCTATCTTCTTCAGTAACTGCTGAGGGCGGCTGTTTTTCTCAGCAAGCACCCTGAAGGCGGACTCCCAGATTTTTTTGCCTGTTTTAGGACCCAATGTTTCATCTATGCCGAGGTATCTCTTCAGGTCCATATGTATCCACTCATAAACAGGGTTGCCTGCAATGAACGGAAAAACCTCTGCCATCCTTAACCATTTTTCTTCAGGTGCTGCGTCCCCCGTGATGTATCTTTCAGGGACAGAGCAGTTCCTCAGTGCTTCCCATACGTAATGGTCTGTAGCGGCAAACAACTGCCAGGGGTCAGGATAGTTTTTATTCTCCGCAATCTCCTTTACGTCTGCATGATTATGCGGGTCAACAACAGGAAGATTTGCCACCTTACAGTAGATTCTGTGTGCCGTATCGCTTCCGAGAAGATAATTTTCATCCAGAAATTGCATTCTCTTCCCCCATAAAAAAATCATTACACGAGATTGATTTCATCCATATAGCACAGCGGGAGAGGTCTCCTGCCCTTATGCACTAAATCCAGAAAACCTGATTGCCGTGTTTTCCCGTAAACAGGTCTATGACAAACCATACCCCTGCACAGGTATACAGTCCGAGCGGAAGTCCGAGAAAGAAGTACTTCAGTTTGTTGTAAACCTGAACTCCCCCGTACCTCATTATTATAAACTTAACGAGCCACGTTAAAAAAATAGAGAACCACAAAGCATCTATCCATACCACAGGAGCAACCAGAATGCCTATGGGGTGAAAAGGCCACCATAGAAAGTGCTGCCGCATAAAAAGGAAGACCCACATAGTCAATGCTCCTATGCCCTTGCTGACCCATCCGATAGTATTGGGAGCGGTCTGGTTCTTGAGCATTTCGGCAACATAACTGTATGGAGCAGTAATATTGCCACGGAAATACCAGCCGTTAAGATTGATACCCCCGTATCTGTAGCCCATCTTCAACTGTATAAACAGGGTTACTAAGATGTTTAGTGTTATGGCACACATAATTGCCCAGAAGAGAGGTCTTTTGTTTCTTTTTGTTCCCTCGGCGACCTTAAGCCCCATAGACATTGAGGAGAGAGGAAATGTCCTTATGTCAGCGGCATATACGTAGGTCAGACCGAGGGCGACGATTGTCATAGGTGCAAGATGTGCCGAGCCAAAAGAGGAGACTATCTGTGCGGAAGCAATGCTGGTAGCGACAAGGGTGGGGATACCGCCTTCACAGACAACCCTTGTTAGAACAATCCAGATGACAAACGCTGCGGCAAGAAAAAACAGAGATATGTACCAACTCATCCCGGAGACCGTCAACCACACCGTAAGGAAAAGGGTGCCGAAGACGAGACCCCAGAAAGAGGCCTTATAAGAAAGAATTTCCCCTGAATCATCCACCTGCTTTCTGCCTGTGGCTCCCTGCCACACATCCTTAAGATGTCCCCTTGATATCCACAAACTGTATGCAACCATTACTATCATCGCCCCCATACCGAAGTGGTTAAAAATGGGCTCTCCAGAGCAACCGTAGATGCCCACGTTTTCAACGCTCGCTATTCCCATAATGTTGAAACTGCCCCGTATTACTTTGAAAAACAGGTTGAAAAACCATACGGAAAACAGGATATTGAGGTTAACAAAATAGACAAAGCCGATAACAGGTAGACTTATCCTGAAAAACAGGGTAAGGGTTCTTCTGAAAATGGGAATTTGATTTACAAGTGATACATTTTGGATTATAGGGAAGTAGTTGTGAAGGGCAGTAATGGTTCCTAAAAGAAACGCAAGGGAGAAACCGAGCCACATAAGCGGATTTTTAAAAAACGGAGGTATGTTTTTTTTAACGCTGTCTTTATTCTCCGCGACCATCTCCATGGGCAGAATGGTCAGAGGATATACAAGCCGTTCTTTGTCCATCCATTGTTTCCTCAATATGGAGGCGACGCATAACATCACGAAATAGAGTCCGAGAATAAAACTGAGCCAGACAGCTAAAGGCTTAAGCCATGCCCCCCATGGTACCTTCATTCCTTTCGGCAGTCCTTCAAAAAAATACATGGCGGCATCACTGTCGGTTACAATTAAGAACTTTTTTAGGTGGGGTATCAAGAGAGAATTCCACTGGTTTTCCGGGGATGCATAATACAGCGGTCCTGATATGAGAGGAAGTATCTGGCTACCCAGTCCCATCTCAGTCACTGAAGATGCAACAAGCATCATAATGTAGACCAGAAGCAGCTCCCCCGGGGCAAAAGCAAGATTTTTGTTTATCTTCTTTAAAAAGGTATTGACGAGAAAAACCAGCAGGAAAAAAATGAAGATGGCACCGGCAGGCATATGGTCTATAGCCATATATGAACTGTGTGTGACATTTACAGAATACTGTGCCACAAAAGCAACGAGTATTGAAAAAAACAGCCCAGACAAAAATGCCCTTCTGGTCAGAAATCTATCCACTGTTCACCTCCCTTACCCCGGACCGACGCTTTTTGTTTTGCGAGCCCATTGTGCGTGATAATCCCATCCTTATTATTTTAGGATTTTAAAGACTGTTCTATTGTATATGCAACCTCTATAATCTTTTCTTCCCGGAAGAGTGGAGATATAATCTGTATGCCTACAGGCGGAGATGCCGCCTTACCAACAGGCAGTGCCATTGCAGGTAGTCCTGCCAGATTAACGTTGGCGGTAAAAATGTCCGAAAGATACATCTTTAGCGGGTCTTCCTTTTTCTCCCCGAGTTTAAAAGGCACTTCAGGGGTGGTTGGAGTGACAAGTACATCCACCTTCCTAAATGCGTCGATAAAGTCTTTTTTAATCAGGGTTTTTACCTTCTGTGCCTTTATATAATAGGCCTCGTAATAACCTGAAGACAGGATGTAGGTTCCCATTATTATTCTTCTTTTGACTTCCTTGCCGAACCCCTCGCCGCGCGTCCTCATATACATCTCCTGCAGGTTTGAGTAGTTGGGGGTGCGGTATCCATACTTAACTCCATCAAACCTGGCAAGGTTTGAACTTGCCTCAGCGGTAGCAAGTATATAGTACACCGCAATTCCGTATTTTGTATGAGGTAAAGAGACTGTTTTTATTTCAGCCCCGAGACCTTCCAGTTTTTTTATTACCTCCATCACAGATGTTTTTACCATGTCATCTATACCTGTGGTGAAATATTCTTCAGGGATACCAATCCTCATTCCCTTAATGCCCTCTTTCAAAAAGTCCGTGTAGTCAGGAGGGTGTATATCCACAGATGTGGAATCCTTCTCATCACGGCCTGCCAGTATGTTCAGCATAATACTGGCATCCCTGACATCCTTTGTTATAGGTCCTATCTGGTCTAAAGAAGAGGCAAAGGCGATGAGCCCGTATCTTGAGACCCTGCCGTAGGTGGGTTTCAAACCTACTACACCGCAGAAAGCCGCCGGCTGTCTTATAGACCCGCCGGTATCCGAGCCCAGCGCCCCGTAACAGAGATTTGCTCCAACCGCTGCCGCTGAGCCTCCTGAAGAACCTCCCGGTACACACTGTGGGTCGTAAGGATTTCTGGTAGGACCGAAGGCTGAACTCTCGGTTGAAGAACCAAAGGCGAACTCATCCATATTCGTCTTACCTAAAATTAATGCACCTGCCTCTTTCAACTTTTCTATAACCGTGGCATCATAAGGGGGATAAAAATTCTCAAGCATCCTGGAGGCACAGGTGGCAGGCATCCCCCTGACACATATGTTGTCTTTAACTGCGATGGGCACGCCTCCAAGAGGTCCAATCTTTTCTCCTTTTGATATCTTATCGTCCACCTCCTTTGCCTCTGCAAGAAGGTTGTTATTTATATGAAGATAACTGTGCAGTTCTGTGTCTTTTTTTTCTATCTCTGATAGCAATGCCTTTACAGTTTCAACACAGGAAACCTCTTTTCCCTCCAGTAATTCCCTCAACTCCCACATTGTCAGGCTGAGTATATTCATGCTCTTTAAAAGCATCCATATAGATGGATGTCTCTTCTTTCATTTGAAGTATTTCCTCGGGTCGGTGATTTTGCCTTCAATACTGCTGGCTGCAACTGTGGCAGGAGAAGCAAGGTATATAAAGGCGTTCTGGTTGCCCATTCTCCCCTTGAAATTTCTGTTTGCGGTTGATATGACATTCTCCCCGTCTGAAGGAACCCCTTGGTGTGTTCCCACGCACGGTCCGCATCCAGGGTTGGTGATACAGGCCCCCGCCTCTGCTAATGCCTGCATATACCCCTTTTTCATAGATTCAAGGTAGATGCTTCGGGAGCCCGGCGTACAGATAAGGCGGACGCCCGGCTTAACCTTTTTGCCCTTAAGAATCTTTGCGGCAACTGCAAAGTCTTCGGTTCTTCCGTTGGTGCAGGTTCCTATAAACGCCTGCTGTATCGCTGTGCCTTCAACCGCCTCTATGTCCGTAACGTTGTCCACTGCATGCGGTTTTGCCACCTGAGGCGAGAGTTTTGAAACATCTATCTCAACCTCTCTCTCATATACCGCGTCCTTATCTGGAAATACAGGCCTGCATCCTTTCACGTTATGAGATGCCAGCCACCTCTTTGTTTTTTCGTCAGATAGCATAATACCGCACTTGGCACCTACCTCAGTTGTAAGATTGCATATCGTAAACCTCGCCGCTACTGAGAGGGCACTGATTGTCTCCCCTGTTACCTCCACGCTCTTATAGACCGCCCCCTGTGCAGTGAGTTCTTTCACAATGAGAAGTGCAACATCCTTCCCGAAAACGCCTTTCGGTATCTTCCCGTTAACTATGACCTTTATGGTCTGGGGAACCTTAAACCATAAACTGCCTGTCAAGAGGGCAATTGCAAGGTCTGTTGAACCGACCCCGCATGACATAGCATTCAGCGCTCCATAGGTAGGAGTGTGACTGTCTGCCCCCAGTACCAGGTCTCCGCACCTTACAAGTCCTTTTTCAGGGAGGAGTACATGACACACCCCCTCACCGACGTCAAAGAGCCTCATCCCGTATTTTGAGGTAAAATCCCGCATCATTTTATGCAATGCGGATACGCTCTGGCTCTGGCTTGGGCTGTTATGGTCTATAACAAATACCGCCTTATTCCGGTCAAAGACCTTTCTGGCATTAAACTCCTCAAACGCTTTTATAACAAGGGGGGCTGTTCCGTCTTGAGCCATCAGAAAATCCACATGGGCAAGTATGATATCACCTGCATATACAGGCCTTACAGAATGAGAAGAAAGAATCTTCTCCGCTATTGTCTGTCCCATCTTTTTCCTTTATCCCCTGTTTTCCCTTCTCCCCCTGGGTAGAAGGTCAGGTTGAGGGGGCCCCAGGACTGTAGTCTTTTAGGGTGTCAATGTTAAGAGCTGCCTTACCTCTTCAGGATGCTCTGCTATAAATGCCAGTTCTTCATCGGTCAGGGGTAACTGGTTTGCAACATTTGCATACCTGGCGAGTGTCAGTATATCTCTTGCTTCCTCATCATCCTTGAACTTTACAGCAAGTTTGCCGTAGACATTCCTGAACCCCTTGATACCGCTGTATTCACCCAAGAGTATCATCCTGCCGGTCTCGGCAACCTCAGGTACGCCCCTGCCGAGTTCCTCAAAATCATACAGTTCGTAGTTTCTCCTGTCCTTCAGAGCACCATCCACGTGTATACCTGAAGAGTGTGCAAAGGCATTTTTCCCCACGCCTACCTGGTTTATGGGTATCGGGACATCGAAGGCGTAAGATGCGTAGTGAGCAATCTTCCATGCCATCTTCAGGTTGACTTTTTCATCAAGTCTATACCTGTCTTCAAGCCCTGCGGCATACCTGAGTGCAAGTACAGTAGAGACAAGGTCTGCATTCCCTGCCCTTTCACCCATTCCGTTGACTGTCGTGTTGATATAGGCATCAACACCCGCGTCAACAGCGGCCTTTGCTCCTGCAATTGAATTTGCAATAACCATCCCGAGGTCATTATGGCAGTGCAGTTCTATGGGAATCTTCACCTCTTTTGCAATCCTGTGCACCCTGTCGTAGATGGTAAAAGGCGAGTCGTATCCGAGCGTATCGCAATACCGGATTCTGTCCGCACCATTCTCCTTTGCCATAGAGGCGAACTCAATCAACCTGTTGATTTTTGTTCTTGAAGAGTCTTCCGCATTCACTCCAATGCTCTTTATACCCTTTTTCTTGGCAAGTATTAACGCTTCTTTCATTGCTTTCAAAACATCCCTGAACTTCATCTTCCCCTGGAACTTACCTACAATCATCTGCTCCGAGGTGGATATTGAGATATTTATATGCTCCAGTTTAGGTATGTTCTTGAATGCCTCCTCCACATCCTGCGGTATGGCCCTCATCCACCCGGCGATGCGGATGGGAGAGAGAGTGCCCTGCTTTGCAAGTTTTATGTTGGCGTTCAGGTAGTTTATCTCATGTCCTGTCATAGGGAAACCTGCTTCACTCTGAAAAATACCCATCTGGTTAAGATAGTAGTTTATCATTGTCTTCTGTAGTTTTGAAAGTCCCAGGTGTGCAGTCTGAACTCCATCCCTGTTTGTTACATCAATTATGTATATCTTGTTCATTGTTCACCTCTATCCTTTTTGCGGGAGGGGTCCCCCGACCTTGATTAAATTGGCATCAGGAGATGCCTCCCACATCATATCCTGCAGGTTCTTACATCGGCTGTGGATTCTGTGCCTGATGTTGATGTTTGTCGCCTTTATAAACCTTCAGTTTCTTGAGCATCTGTCTGCCGAGTTTGGTCTTGGGCAACATCCCCTTAACAGCAAGGGTAATCACTGTTTCAGGTCTTCTGTTCATAAGGGAACCCAGAGATTCTTTTTTCAGTCCCCCTGTATATCCTGTATGTTTATAATAGGTCTTATCCGTTAGTTTCTTTCCAGTTACCTTCACCTTCTCCGCATTGATTACCACAACGAAATCGCCGGTATCAACGTTTGGCGTCCACACACTTTTATTTTTCCCCATAAGGATACGCGCGACCTCGCTGGCAACCCTGCCGAGAATCTTATTTGTGGCATCTACAAGATACCATTTCCTTGTTATATCTTCCTTTTTTGCTGATAATGTCTTTGGCATTTTTCCCTCCATCCTGAAACATCTGTCAGTTCGTAACCTGTTATTATATCACCTGCTGATACCTTAAGTCAAAAATGTGTACAAGTTGGGTATATAGATAACACATCCAAGTCTCTGTAAAGGTTCTTGCTCCAGGGAGATATTACCTGTGTATTTCTCAACTTCTGCAATCTTTTTTTGTCTATTCGCGGAGATTGCCCTTTCCCTGTCCATAATTAAGAGAGGCGTGTTGAGAAAGCCCCCTGTGATTGAAAAAAATCCGCTGACTGAAAAGATGATAGATTATCTGGAACAGGGATTTACCGAAGACCTGTCTGTTTCCCGGATTGCAGAAACTTTCTCTCTATCCGTGAGCCGCGTATCGCATATTTTCAGAATAGAAACAGGGTTGAGCCTGAAGAACTATATACTGCATGACTCTATTTTCCACCCGCAAGGTATTTCCAGAGAGGTACGAATTGAATGTCCTGCTTGCCGTGTTTCTCATTTCTCTCGCAGTTCCATGTAATAACGGAAAGATTACTGCAGTGCAGGATATCAGCCGACTTCAGGAGGGATTTTATTTCCCTGTCCTTTGTAATCAGGTCATTAGTATCCATACAGACCTGTATCAGTTTTGTGACCTTCTGTCCCTGCTTCACTACAAAATCCACCTCTCCCACGGATGACACATAGTAATAGATTTCTGCCAGCGGATTCAGATTCTTTTCCCGAAGCAGGTGCAAAAACACGGCATTTTCCATCAGCATGCCCTTATCCCTCTGAAACTTCGCCACCCTTGAAATTCCTGTATCACACAGGTATATCTTCTTCGGCCATGCCTCCCTCTGATAGACTGTCTCGGAATATCTTTTCAGAAAAAACAAGGCAACGGAGTCTTCTATCTTATCAACGTATTCATAAAGAGTATTCTTCCCGAATTTTCTTCCCTGCGATACAAAAAAATTGAATATCTTGTTTATGCTTATCTCCCTTGAGAAATTTTGAGAAAACCACGTCAGGAGAAACCTTGCCAGGTTTATATTTCTCAATTTATGCCTTTCCACGATATCACGGAAAAGAATCATTTCGTAGAATTCCTTCAGTATCCTGTCTTTTTCTTCCTCAAAGACGAGTTCCGGCAGGCCGCCATATTCAAGATATTCGTCAAGTTTTTCCATCAGGGCCGGTGCTTCATCCTCTGTAATTGAATTGTAAGGGATATTTCTCGCCTTGAGATATTCAGTGAAACTGAACGGAAGCAAAAGATAGGTCAGGGTTCTTCCCCGGAGTGAAGTCGCTATTTCCCTGCTCAACAGCCTTGATGAAGAACCGGTAACAAGAATCCTGTACTTGTTTTTATCCAGCAATTCTCTCAAGGCAACCTCCCACCTGTCTATATTCTGCACCTCATCAAAAAACAGGCACTCAGGGTCATTCCCCATAATTTCTTTATGGGCCCTCACAGTTTCCTTTATCTCTTTGAAACCGATATCTATAAGTCTCGTATCCTCAAAGTTGACATAGAGATTCTTTATCCTGTCATCCTCTATCATTTTATAGAAAAAGGATGTCTTACCCGCTCTTCTCGGTCCGATTACCGAAACAATCCTCCTCTTTGTGTCACTTACCTTCAGTTCCCTTTCCTGCAGAACCGGCACCTTTTTCTTTGTAAACTCCAGCACATAATCCCTGATTTCAGACATTTCTCTCTCCTATTGAGATAATTTTATCAATTATTATCTCAACAACTATTATAATAAGATACTTTGGGTGTGTCAAGAGTCCGAATTGCCTTATTGAAATCTATCATGTATAATCTCATATAAAAAGGATTCAGAGTACACCTGTTTCTCTCTGGTCAAATATAGCATATGATGAGGGGCATCTCCGTACAAAATTTCCCACAGAGACCAACAGGAAGTCAAAGGAGATAGATGCCGTTTACGCCTTTGCATATTGGACCGGGTATAGCGGTTAAGTCTGTGATGCCGCGGTATTTCAGTATCATTACATTCGGTCTTACACAGATTATGATAGACATTGAGGTCCTGGTATATATCCTACAAGGTAAAACAGTATATCTCCTTGTACGCAAGGGTCTGAGGGGTAAATTCTGATGTCGGGCAGTGAACACAGATTATGGCGAGGACAGATAGTTAGGTCTCTTCTTATAATCTCATTTATTCCTTTTGGTTTGCTCGGTGCATCTCTGCTCGTTCTCCCTTTCTTCCTGCCTCTCTTTCTCATCAAAGGATTCCAGATTCTCTCTTTATATATCTTCATTGGACTCATAGTTTTGCTGGCAATATTTATCTTTTTCTTTACGCACACACATTACCGGACAAAACGGCGGTCTTTTTTGAATGCCGTCGTACTTGTAATGCTGGCGGGCATTATTGTCCATACGGCGTTTAATCTCACAGGCGTCTGGATATTGAGGCAGACTGTTAAACGGGCACGGACTGAGGGAATAAAGCTAAGATTGGAAGAGGTTATACCACAGGAAATCCCTGATGAGCATAATGCTGCGATTGTCTGGTCTCGGGCTTTTGGACTGTACGACAGATTATATGAAAAACACAAAGAATTACTGGAAGAGAGTATTCCCCAATTCAATGTTGATAATACCTTTGAGGAATTATCCCGGGCACAAAAAAATTCTTTGAGTAAACTACTGCTGGAAAATCCTGAATTTATCACCCTTTTTGATATGGTGGAAGAGGCTGTATCAATACAGGAATGTCGTTTCCCCCTCAATTATGAAGATGGACCATTTATGCTCCTTCCCCACCTGTCAAAACTGCACTCTCTGTCACGGTTCCTTGCTTTAAGAACCTATCTTCTGGCACAACGGGGTGATTACAATACGGTATGGACGTCTTTTATAACCTGCTTTTCCATTGGAGATACTCTGGAAACTGAACCGGCTATTATTTCACAACTTGCCCGCTTCAGTCTTGACAACATGGCAATGGGGCTATTCCAGAAAACCCTCCTTGGGATGGACAAAGACATTTCGGTTGAAAAGTACCGTGACTTAACTCGTGCCATAGATGGTAAAAAAAGTACATTGGTTGACGCATGGGGAAAAGAGGCAGCGTTTATAGGAGGATATGTGTACGGAGATATTTTTGAGGGACATTACCGGAGAAGAGAAAATTTCATTCCTTTCCTGTGGGATACATCAGCAGGTAATACACCCAGAATATTCTGGAGGGTTTATCCCAGTTACCTATTCGCTCCTCTTTTCAAAAGGGATGCCGCCTTTTATCTTGATATTCTTACAAGAACTAAAAAATTACTACCGTTGCCCTTCTATATCATAGAGGAAGAACTCAGAGACTTAATAGGAGAGAAGAAGACACAAAGTAAATATCCGTTAGCCGGTTATTTACTTTATAGGTACGGCTGGTCTTATCCAGAGGATGTAGTCTTATACAGACTTTTCCTGAACCAGGCAAGGTACGCCGCAAAATTGGAAAATCTGAGAATAACCTGTGCTCTTGAAATCTACAAGAAAGAATATGGCGGTTATCCAGAAACACTTGAACAACTGGTCCCCGCTATCCTGAAAGAACTGCCTTTTGACCCGTTCACTGGCAAGAACTACATATACAGGAGAGAAAACACCGGATTTATCGTTTACAGTGCAGGACCTAATCGTGCAGACGACGGTGGCATTCAAGACCTCCCTGCGGGGAAGGACGATATATACTATCACTGTAAAAAATGAAGGAGAGGAAGATGGGTAAATCCCCCTGTATCCCCCTTTGACAAAGGGGGAATTCAAGGGGGATTTAGGAGGTGGAAATGTCTACTCAACGAAAAACAATATATAATAGATTGCGGATATGGACTTGTGTCCTTTTTTTGACTGCGGTTGCGGGGATTGCCGGTCCGGACCTGGGTTTAATGGGACTTGTCACTACATCAGTAATGGAAGATACTCCCCTGTCCCTGCCTTTTGAAATTCCACTACAGATAAATGATTCCTCTTTACTCTTCCCCAATGCGGATTCTGTGAAAACCTTCAGGTATTCCGGGGGGGAAGAGATTCTTGTATATCAGTATCACTCTTTCAAGACAGCAGTAAAAGACATGGAGAATTTTTCCTCAGGGATAAAAGAAAGGGTTACAAAACAGGAAAGCAGTATTATGAGAAACAACAATATGGTGATTGTCAGCCATAAAGAAAAAGGGCTTTCTGGAGGTTTTTTCATATTAGATACCTATATTGTCGGGATCCTGGCGAAAGAGGGTCTGCAGTCGAGAGAGATGATAATACATACAGGCGAAGGGATGGTTACTGCGTACAACAAATATCTTGCGAATTTTCACACGCCTGAAAAATGCATAGATACCTTAATCAGAGCCATAGGAGAGATGGATATAAATATGGTAATGCACTGTTTTAATCTTAAGCCGACACTTATGGAGAACTCATATAAGAATATGATGCTTATGTCCCTGAACGCCCGAAAAATTGCAATGGAGCAGACTGGAAGACTGTTCCCAACGCCTGCCATAAAAATCGGCAGGGTGGAAACAATATCGGATACTGAGGCCAGGGTGGAAATTTCCAAGGGTGCGTCAGAACTGCCGTTTGCCGACCTAATACCACATATCTCACAGATAGAAGTCTGGCTGCCTTTGAACAGGGAAGGCAGAAAATGGGCAATAGATATGGGAAAATTGATGGAACTCTCTTTTGCCTACTCAAGAAAACATGCGGGACAACAGACCAGTAAGGATATATGTATGAACAACCTTAAACAGATAGGGTGCTGTCCCTAACGGATCTTTACATTTGAAAACGGGAGACAGCACACTGAGGGAGCGTGAGGGAGGTACTCCCTCACGTCTGGGGGAGAACAGGAATGGTTTCTGTGACGTTAGGAGGGGGCTTGCCCCCTGCCTAAAAGTGTCGTGTAACGAAAATACAGCAAAAG
>CAYOYL010000064.1:0-3757 GCA_964408175.1 uncultured bacterium | reverse complement strand
TATATACCCAACGAAAGGTATCACTATACGGTTGAATTTTACAACCCCTTATTCAGAATGATAAAACCCTATTTTAATGATTTTGTGGATGGATTTTATTCTTTGGTAGCGGAAAAAGGCAGAATTTTCAGCAACAGGATAAGAAAGATATACACAGGGGACCTTGGTCAATATATATTGTATATTGTACTGTTTTTGGCCGTTTCAATTGTGCTTAAGTTGTGCGTCGGGATGCGGTAGAAAAATGAAAATTATAGAATTTATTGGTGTTCCGGTTATAGGACTTATCACTGGCATATTTTTTCTTGGGTTGTTCAGAAAGATTACGGCGAGGATACACTGGCGTTATGGTCCTCCTATCATACAACCGCTTTTAGACATTATAAAACTGTTCAGTCAGAAAGGATTTACCCATGGGGTCATTTTTGATATAGGCATAGTTATCTCTCTGGCAGGTTCCCTGATTGTTGTCCTGTTTATCCCTTTTGCAGGTATGTGCTCAATGGAAGGTACAGGGGGACTTCTGGTAATCCTTTATATGATGCTCTTTGCACCGCTGGGTATTGCATTATCCGGTGGAGAGGGTGCGAATCCAAACATAAGCATAGGGATTTCCCGGAAACTTATCCTGAGTCTGGGATATGAGGTGCCTTTTCTGCTGATACTTCTTACTTTGATGACCCACTACAGAACCATTTCCATTGTGGAGATAGTAAATGCCCAAGAAAATTTCCAGTGGACATTATTTTCTCCTCTTTTCCTGTCGGGATTGGCCTACCTTATGATTCTGCCTGCCATACTGGGGTTCAGGCCTTTTGATGTCACTGATGCACCACAGGAGATAGCCAGCGGTTTAGCAGTGGAATACGGGGGAAGGTATCTCGCCCTGTATCATATGGAGCACGCCTTCAGTTTATTCATTGGGATTGCCCTCTACGTGAATTTGTTTCTGGGAGGTTCAAATAATATAATCTTCTTTTTTGCAAAGATGCTCTCTATCTTTATCATAATGGTCTTTATACATGCTGTTTTTCCGAGGCTGAAGGTAGAACAGGCAGTGAGGTATCTGTGGAGGTGGCCCACGATTCTGGCTCTTACAGGACTGATTCTGGTACTGATACTAAAGGGATAAAGGATGGATAGAAAAAACGTTAAAAAGTGGCTGACACAGCCCGGCAGGA
Organism: uncultured bacterium; assembly: GCA_964408175.1. Lineage (GTDB taxonomy): Bacteria > Ratteibacteria > UBA8468 > B48-G9 > JAFGKM01 > JAFGKM01. The sequence goes on along the minus strand of CAYOYL010000064.1, from coordinate 2,576 downwards.
TGGGACATAAGTATTCTCTCTCTGTGGTTTATTTTTGTACAGGCTGCGGGATAATGGAGATTCCACCTGTAATAACCTCACGGTGGGATGCCGAGAGGTTCGGAGTACTACCCGCAGCAACATCCAGACAGGCAAACCTCTTTCTCATTACCGGCTATGTCTCACTGAAGACACTGAAGTCTATCATAAGAACCTATGAACAGATGCCTGACCCGAAGTTTACGGTAGGTCTCGGTTCCTGTCCTATAAACGGGGGTATGTACTGGGACTCTTACAATACTATAAAACACCTTGACAGGTATATCCCGATAGATGGCTGGATAGCCGGTTGTATGCCACGACCCGAAGCAATATTCATTGGTATAACACACCTCTGGACTCTGATAGACAAGGGCAAGGCGGACGGCTACATAAGATACAAGGAACAGTATAAATATTACCGCTCAAACCAGGAAAGACTTTACGGTCCTATGGAGTGGGGTCCTTTGTATCCGATGAAAAAGGAGAATGATGAAACCTGAAGAAATAAAAAGCAGGATACTGGAATTGTTTAAAGAAGATGCAGCAGTTACCCTGCAAAGACACGGGTTGTCCATAAACGCAAAGAGCCAGCAGGTTGTCCCTGTGCTGAGGTTTTTGCGCGACAGCGGTTATGACCACCTTACCATGCTCTCATGCGTTGACTGGATGGAAGAAAAAGAGTTTGAACTGGTATATATACTCAGTTTTTATTCAGAGACGGAAGTCGGAAATGAAAATTACCATGTTATACTCAAAACGAGAATTTCCCGTGAACGCGGGGAGTTTGAAACAATAACGCATCTCTTTGAAAATGCCGAGCCGTACGAACGGGAGATACATGAACTCTTTGGAATAAGATTTGAAGGTCATTCCCGGTTGACCCCCATGTTTCTGGAAAGGGAATATAAGGTGCCTCCCTTCAGAAAGGACTTTGATACGAGAGTCTATGTAAAAGAGTTTTTTGGCAGTATACCGGCAATTGAAGGTATGGGTAAAAAAGATGAGAGAACTTGAACTTTACTACGGACCGCAACACCTGGGTATGGTGGGAAACTTCAGTATCACACTGAAGGTTGAGGGCGACCGTATCATTGAAGCCTCTGCCAATCCGGGCTGGCTGCACCGGGGATTTGAAAAACTTATGGAGGCAAGGACATGGATACAGAACTTTCCCCTCGTATGCAGGGTAAACGTGGTGGAACCTGACTCCATGGAGATGATTTACGCCATGGCTGTTGAGAGACTTGCCGGCATTGAAGTCCCCGAAAGAGGAAAATACATAAGGAGTATATACCTTGAACTTGCCCGTATAGGTTCACATCTTTTTGGTCTCTGGGCCTATGCCAATATGCTCGGTTTTGATACGGTTGGCCAGTGGGCAATGTACCACAGGGACCTTATACTGGACCTCTTTGAAGAACTGACAGGAGGAAGGGTTTACCACATATATATCTGGCCGGGTGGGGTGAGGCGCGACCTCCCTGAAGGATTCAAAGAGAAAATTGTAAAGACACTGCACTCCATAGGAAGTTATGTGCCGGACTATAATGATACATTCTTCAACAACCGTCTCTTTTACGAGAGAGCCAGCGGGATAGGCAGAGTCAGCCAGGATGAAGCCAAAAAAATGGGGGCTGTGGGACAGGTGCTGAGAGCAACAGGAATGAAGTACGACATCAGAAAGATACAGCCCTATGCTGCCTATGGCAGGGTTGATTTTGAGGTGCCGACAAGAGAAGACGGTGATGCATACTCAAGGGTTCTGGTGATAAGGGATGAGATGATTGAGAGTGTCCATATGATATTCAAACTGCTTGACAGTATGCCTGAAGGAAGTGTGTATAACAAAACTCCCAATCCGTTCAAGTGGAAGGTACCCAAAGGGGAAACCTACGTAAGGATTGAATCTTCCCGCGGTGAACTGGGGCTTTATATGGTCAGCAATGGTGGTGATAAGCCTTACAGGGTACACTTTAAAACGCCTTCTTATACACACGGACTGATTGTACTGGAAAAGGTTCTGAAAGGAGCAAGTATAGCAGATGTAGGCAATATTATGATATCTCTCTATGTAACTGCTCCTGAGATAGACAGGTAACAATATGAGAAATAAAAAGTCAAAGGTTAAAAAGGGAAGTCTTCTTTCACCATTCAAGGCCGTAAGGTATCTTTTTAAAAGGCCCAAGACACTGATGTACCCTTTTGAACCTAAGGAGCCAGCCTTAAGATACAGGGGATTCCACCTTAATGACTGGGAGAAGTGTACAGGCTGCGGCAACTGTGCGGACATCTGTCCCAATCAGGCCATTGAGATGGTAAAGATACCCGAACTGAAGCCAAACCCCAAGAAGGGGATAAAAAACGAAAGACCCAGACTTGACTACGGGAGGTGCTGTTTCTGCGGTCTGTGTGTGGATGTCTGTCCAGCCGGTGCCTTGAGCCTTTCAAGAGACTATATACATATCAGCACTGCCACGGATACCTTTACATTCGTACCGGAGGATTATAAAGGAAAGCCTGAAGAGTTTCTGCCTGATGAAAAGTACTCTGTATTT
>CAYOYL010000063.1:0-6096 GCA_964408175.1 uncultured bacterium | reverse complement strand
AAGAAATTCTTTACTTCGCGGCAAAAACCACTCCACATATTTTTCCGGTTTTATTCCTCCGTAATCATTCATCCTGCTATCTGCATACGGCGGTGAGGTAATAATCAAGTCAAACCAGTCACTTGAGAAGTCCTCTAACACTTTTAGGCAATCGCCTATTCTGATATCCGTTATTAGCTCTTTCATTTCATATATTTGTTCTTTTACTAAATTATATAATCGGCACCCCTTTTTTTCAAGATCAACTACATCCTAAAAATGAAAAAAACGAGAACTCGTCGGATTGGAATCCGAGAATATGGGAAAACAACAAGCCAATCTGCTATAAATCTTTGACGGACTGAAAGAAAGCGACGCTATATGTGTGCAGGGAAAACGGGATCAGACACCGATGTGGAAGGAGGAAGCATTACCGAGTATGGTTCTCAGTTCTTCTACAAATTCTATGTCAGGATTGATTGTATAGCCGTTTGCCTTCATCTTAACCTTCTTGTTGCCATCCTCTGCTATAAGGTTCAGATAAAGCGGACAGTTCCCTTTGTTTTTGACAAAGAGTTCCTTCAGTTCCTGCATCTTTTTTTCTTTTAGAGGCAGTTTCAGGTCAATCTCAACATTTGCCAGAAATTTATCCTTTGCCGTATTGAGATTTGCTACCTCATCGGCAATAATCATCGGCCTGTCTCTTTTTTCAAGTTTCCCCTTAACGAAAACTATTGAACTTTTTCTTATAAGACTGGAAAATTCCTCATATGTCCGGGGATAGAAAAGCACCTTCACCTTACCGGTAAGGTCTTCCATATCACCCCATCCCATCCTTTCGCCTTTTTTTGTATTTGTCCTTTTTACATCTGTCAGAATACCTCCCACACTCACAACAGCACCATCCTTTACTTTCTCGTCAAGTTCAGAGATTGAAACATTGGAGAATAGTTTAATTATTGATGCGTATCTCTTAAGGGGATGGCCAGTCAGGTAAACACCGAGCATCTCTTTCTCGTAAGAGAGAAGACGTGCTTCAGTCCACTCAGGGAGAGAGTCTAAAATACCTGTATCCATAACTGCAGTTACACTATTGCTGTCCGCACCGAAAATATCCATCTGTCCCTCAGCAGCCTTTTTTTGTGTCCTGGAGCCATGATTTATGGCATCATCAATCATAGCAAAAAGTTGCGACCTCGGCGTTTCAAGATAGTCAAAAGCCCCTGCCTTTATCAGACTTTCAATCACCTTTTTGTTCACGGTTCGAAGGTTAACCCTTTCACAAAAATCAAATAAAGACTTGAAAACTCCCTTCGTCCGGGTTTCTATTATGGATTTTATGGCTCCTGAGCCAACATTTTTTATCGCGGCAAGTCCAAAGATAACATCATTGCTGAAAATTCTGAATCCCTCACCACTTTCGCAGACATCCGGAGGCAGTATCCATATCTTCATTCTCTCACACTCATCTATATACTCGGCAATCTTATCAAAATCACCGGTCTCGCTGTTCAGAAGAGAGTTCATAAACTCAAGGGGATAATTTGCCTTCAAAAACGCGGTCTGATAAGAGAGCAGTGCATAGCCGGTACTGTGCGATTTGTTGAACCCGTAGCCGGCAAATTTCACGATTTGTTCAAATATTTTGTCAGATGTATGGGTATCCACCCCGTTCTTCCTCGCCCCTTCAACAAACTTTTCCCTGTTCTGTTCCATCACCACCGCAATCTTCTTTCCCATAGCCTTTCTTAACTCATCCGCCTCGCCCATGGTGAAACCTGCAAACCTATGGGCTATCTCCATAACCTGCTCCTGATATAAAATAATCCCGTATGTTGTTTTAAGAATAGGTTCAAGTAACGAATGGTCGTAAACAATCTTTGAAGGGTCATTCTTTCTCTTGATATATTCTTTTACCATCCCGCTTTTCATCGGACCGGGGCGGTACAGAGCAAGTATGGCTATGATATCCTCAAAAATCTTAGGTTGGCTTTCTTTCAGGAGGTTCTGCATCCCCTTGCTTTCAAGTTGGAATATACCCAGTGATTCTCCCTGCGAAAGCAGGTTGTATGTCTTCTCATCGTTGAGAGGGAAATCCTCTATTGTTATCCCCCGCCTTTCTTTTAACAAATCAAGTGTATCTTCTATAACAGAAAGTGTCTTCAGCCCCAGAATATCAACCTTGAGCAGACCTATCTCTGCCACCCCATCCATCTCGTACTGTGTTGCAAGTTCGCCTTTGGGACCGCGGAACAAGGGTGCATATTCATAGACAGGTCTCTCTGTTATGACAAGCCCTGCAGCATGGGTGGAAGAGTGTCTTGCCAGACCTTCCAGTTTCAGGGATATGTCAAAAAGATTTTTCATCTTCTCGTCAGTATCAATTATATGTTTTATCTCTGTATTGTTTTTCACCTCGTCCGTAAGAGAAACACCCGGCTCGGAAGATATCATCTTTGCCAGACGGTCAACCTCACCGTAACTGAACCCGAGTGCACGCCCAACATCTCTGACTACAGCCCTTGCCGCCATTCTCCCATAGGTGCCTATCTGAGCAACATTTTCCGCTCCGTATTTTTCTCTGATGTAAGAAATAACCTCATCCCTGCGTCTGTCACAGAAGTCAACATCTATGTCAGGTAAACTAACCCTTTCCGGATTTAAAAATCTTTCAAAAATAAGATTATACGGCAGCGGATTTATTTCGGTAATCCCCAGAAGGTAGGCTATGAGACTACCGGCAGCAGAACCTCTGCCCGGGCCCACCATAATTTTTTCCTTCTTTGCATAATTCACAAAGTCCTGTATTATAAGGAAATAACTGGGAAACCCCATCTTCTTTATCACATCTAACTCATAACGGGCCCTGTCTACTATCTCGCTCTTTATACCGGGAGAGTTGAGAGACTGAACATCAAGATTAAACCTGTTTTTAAGCCCCCTGATTACCAATTCTTCAAGGTATGCATCAGGCATTTTCCCCTCGGGAGGCGAAAATACGGGTAGATGATACTCTCCAATGTCTATCTTTACGTTACACATCTCACTAATCTTGAGGGTGTTTTGCAGCGCCTCAGGGACATCTTTGAATGCCTCGTACATCTCCTCAGGACTCTTGAAATAGAACTCATTAGTTTGAAACCGCATCCGGTCTTTGTCTTCAATGTGGGAAAGGGTTTGAATACACATCAATACTTCGTGGGCAAACGCATCTTCTTTCTTTATGTAGTGACAATCGTTTGTAGCAACAAGTCGGGCACCGGTCTTGTCAGAGAGTTCTACCAGTACTTTATTCACCTTATTCTGGTCAGGCAGTTTGTTCTCCATAATCTCCAGATAAAAATTATCCCTGCCTGCTATCCCTTGATACAAATCAATGGTCTCTTCCGCTTTTTTAGTATCGCCACTGAGGATGTGTTGATTAATCTCTCCTTTGAGACAGCCGCTCATTATAATCAGACCTTCTGAATATCTGGCAAGAATTTCCTTATCTATCCTTTGTTTGTAATAAAAGCCTTCGGTATAGGAGAGCGTTGAAAGTTTCAGAAGATTTTGATAGCCCTGGTTGTTTCTGGCAAGCAGTGTTATATGATAAAAAGCCTCTTTCTTGCTTCTGGGTTCCTGGTCAAACCTGCTGCCGGGAGCGATGTACATCTCAGCCCCGATAATAGGCTTTATGCCGTGCTGCAAAGACTCCTCATAAAACTTAAGTACCCCTCCCATCGTTCCATGGTCAGTTATGGCAAGTGCCTTCATCCCGTACTGATGGGCTGTCTGCGTAACATCGTCAATCCTGCACATACCGTCAAGCAGACTGTATTCAGTATGCAAATGAAGGTGTACAAACTCTTTCATCTTTTCCTTCCTCCGATAATGTTCGATGGGCAGAGCTTCTACTTCTTGTTTCTTGCCATTGACCTTACGAGAGACTGGTATATCTTGCCTTCTGTTTTGATGGATGGTGTTACCGCCATCTCAACCATCTGCATCTCTTTTATATTTTTTGCACCCAGTGACCCCATGGAAAGTTTAAGAGCCCCCATAAGGTTCTGTGAGCCATCATCAACACGTGCCGGGCCAAACAATATCTCTTTCAGGGTGCAGGAGACTCCAACATTAACCCTGGTGCCCCTCGGCAGATTCTCATCCGATGTTGCCATCCCCCAGTGGTATCCCTTTCCAGGAGACTCTTTTGCCTTGACAAATGCCGAGCCTATCATAACAGCATCCGCCCCGGCAGCAAATGCCTTACATATATCCCCACTGGTCACCATTCCACCGTCAGTTATTATCGGAACGTACCTTCCTGTTTTTCTATAATAGGTATCGCGAGCATAGGAACAATCAGCAGTGGCGGTTACCTGCGGAACTCCCAGACCAAGCACTTCCCTTGTGGTGCAGGCAGCTCCCGGTCCTATCCCCACAAGGATGCCAGCTGCACCTGTCTCTATCAGTTCCATGGTCACATCAAAGGTAACGCAGTTACCAACAACTATCGGTATCTTTGCCGACCTGCAAAAAGCCCCGATATCCAGAGGTTGATAGCCTCTGGCTATATGTTTTGCAGTCGTTACAGTAGACTGAACCATAAAGATATCTACCCCGGCTTCACTGCTTATGCCCAGAAATTTTTCTGCATATTGAGGGATGCAACTTACAGAACAGGTAACGCCGGATTTTTTTATCTGTTCTATCCTTTCTCCCACAAGTCTTTCCTTTATCGGCTCTTTATATATGTTTTGTATTAATGCGGTTGACTTCTCATAGGGACTATTTATTATCTTTTCCAGTACCTCATAAGGGTCTTCGTATCTTGTGTATATGCCCATCAGATTCAGAACAGCCAGTCCACCCAATTTACCGAACTCCACGGCGAACCTCGGGTCTACAACACCGTCCATAGCGGCAGCCAGCACCGGCACCTTAAGTTCAACATTACCTATGGTTGTAGAAATATCAACCTCCTCGGGATTGAGGGTAACCTTACCGGGAATAAGTGATATATCGTCAAAACCATAACAAACCCTTGCTTTCCTGTTAATACCTATCCACATAGCCATAATTCCTTCTCCTTTTAAGTGGTTACAATTTTAAAAATTTTATATATCTCTTCTGGAGCAAGGTCTTCCACCCTCGCATCCGGAGATATCCCCTCTTTCTCCACCGCTTTTTTAAAAGACCCTTTTTCTATCTTAAAAATCTTATTCACCACGTTGGGAAGTTTCTTCCTTCGGAAACTGAAAATAAGGGGCACAAACTCCCAGAATCCCTTCTCATCTGTTATGTCTAACCTGGGCTTCTCAAGAGGAAATATCTTTACCACCACTGAATTGACCTCCGGTTTTGGGAAGAAAACATCTCTTCTAAGAGAATAGCATATTTTGGCATCGGTGTAAATTGACATCAATACAGAAATCGGCCCATAGTTTTTGCTCCCGGGAAATGCCGTGAATCTCTCTCCCACCTCTTTCTGGACCGTAAGCAGAGCAAGTTTTATTTTTTTGTGCAGTTTGAGGAGATGAAACGCTATGGGAGAACTTATGTAATAGGGGGTGTTGCCAAGCACCTTCACCTTTCCTGGAAGTTGGTACCACCATTCATCAGGAACCTCAAGGAAGTCCTTTTCCACAAGATGAAAATTTTTACAATCGGTAAAGCGCTCCCTTAAAATACTGCAGAATTCCGGGTCTATCTCAAAACCATACACGCTTTTCACGCTATCTACGTAACCGTCGGTCATACCCCCCAGACCGGGTCCTATTTCAACAACAACGTCATCCTCGTTAAGTTCCGCAAAGGAGAGAATCTTGTCCCTGCCATTTTTGTCTATCAAAAAGTGCTGTCCCAGATATTTCTTTACGTTGATGTTTTTTGCCTGAAGCAGTGCTATTGACTTATTCAAGGTTAGAAATTGCAGATTAGACATTCCTTTCTCCTCCAATCTCTATATGGCTTAAAACTAAAGAGTATTTTTATTGTGCCACTTTTCCCTGATTTTTTCAAGTCAGTGTTAAGGTTTGTCATTTAAAAATTAAAAGTGGACTGATTTTTAAGGATTTAAAGATTAAAAGTGGACTAAGATTCCCTCTCCCTTGAGGGGAGAGGGTCAGGGTGAGG
>CAYOYL010000062.1:0-1679 GCA_964408175.1 uncultured bacterium | reverse complement strand
CTGGGAAAAGAGTGATTTCCCCGGTGATGTGTGCCTACGAGGCACAGGCACGGTTTGAAAACGGACAGTCTTCAGATGCTCTCACTCTTATAAGACGTTGCTGGGGGACGATGCTTAAAAAAGGTGCAAAGACATTCTGGGAATTCACATGGAACGACCCTGATTCCAGATGGCCTATTCCTGCTCATGCGTGGTCAGGCGGCCCGGCATTTCTACTGCCGGCATACGTCCTGGGCATAAAACCAGCAGATGCAGGTTTCCTCAGGATGGAGATATCCCCGAAATTGGGCGGACTGAGGTGGGCCGAAGGCGTTGTTCCTACACCCTTCGGTTTGGTACCGATAAGGATTGAGAGGAAAGGCAAAAGACAGAAATACCATTTTACAATACCTGAAGGGATTAAGGAGGTTAAACTGATACTGCCGGAGTGCCGTGACATTCTGGTTAACGGCAAAACAAGAAGTATCCCTGACGGGGGAAATAGATGCCTGTATTTTAAACGAAAAGGTGACTATACTGTTTCCTTTCTGAAATCCCGGTATAAACCTTGAGGGAGCCGCTAACATAACCATCTGAGATAGAATAAACTGAGGAGAAAATCGTTACATTGCTAAAGAGGCAAGATAAAAAGTGGGATGATATATATAAAAAATGGTAAAAGCAGGAAGACCTGAAACCCTTGTCAGATGAAAGATGCTAAAATCCGACATAATGAAATGCAGAGGAAAGAAAGCAGTTTCCGTGTTCGAAACAGCCCTTCGGGCTTTGGCTTCAGCACAGGTAAGAACTACGGCGAAATCTGACACCCGGAGAACTCACCCTCCTGCTCCCGAAAAACAAGCTCCGTAGGGTTCAGACAGCTCCGGGCAAGGTTATTGGTCAGAACGCTTCCGCTCTTCGCCTTGTCTTACTTCTGTGCTTCCACACTCACACGTCAACTCTTTCCTTTCCTCTCCGTATCATTCTATAATTCTTATGTCGGAATTTCAGATTCCCTTTCCTGTTTGACAAAAAATCTCTGTGTGTTTAAATATATATTGCAGACTCTAAATTTAACCTTTTTGTATCAATACACCTCACGATAATGTATCAACAAATAGGCTGAAAAGGGGGATATTATGGATATGCAATATACAAGTTTAGGAGATACAGGGCTGAAGGTTTCGCGTATCTGCCTGGGGGCAATGAACTTTGGCAGTTATCAGGAAGAAGAAAAAGATATAGAGATTATCAACGAGGCAATTGATATGGGCATTAACTTCTTTGACACTGCCAACGTTTACTCAAAAGGAAGATCTGAAGAGATCCTCGGCAAGGCCCTTAAAGGTAAAAGGAATGATTATGTCGTAGCCACCAAGTGCTGGGCGAAAAACCCCACAGGTGGAGAGTTAAACAACTCAGGAAGTTCAAGGGTAAACATTCTGAGGTCCATAGAAGGCTCACTCAAAAGACTACAAACAGATTACGTGGACCTCTTTATTATGCACCGTCCTGACGAGTTCAACCCGAATCTGGCTAAAAATCCTGCCCCTACTGAGGAAACACTGGGTACGCTGACCGATCTGGTAAAACAGGGCAAGGTCCGTTACATAGGCTCATCCTGTTATCAGTCATGGAAACTGGTGGAAACCCAGCTTCTAAGCAGGTATGCCGGGTATGAAAAGATATGTTCCGACCAG
>CAYOYL010000061.1:0-6801 GCA_964408175.1 uncultured bacterium | reverse complement strand
TCACCTCCTTTCTAAGGAGTAAAAAAACGAGGCTCGGATACCTCCATTTTTGATAGAAAAAGCAAGGGCGAAAAACCCTTGCTTTTTTTTTGCCTGTGGTGCTATAATTACAGAAGTCTCACCTCGCACTAAAGTCAGACCTTGTTCGTCTCCCTATTGAGGTGGGGAAAAAACGCAGGTTCAGACCAGCGACTACCAGAAAAAAAAGTTGAAATAATATGGACGGTAAAAGAGATTACTATGAGGTTCTGGGGGTGGAGAAGGACTCATCCATAGATGCGATTAAAAAGGCATACAGAGGGCTTGCTCTTAAGTACCATCCCGACAGGAATCCTGATAACAAAGAAGCGGAAGAGAAGTTTAAAGAGATAACTGAGGCGTATGAGGTTTTAAGCGACCCTGAAAAAAGGAAGATTTATGACCAGTACGGACACGCTGGATTTGGTCCTCAGGGCTTTGACTGGACTCAGGATTTTTCAAGGGTTCAGATGGACTTCTCAGACATTTTCGGTGATATATTTGGAGATTTTTTCTCTGATGTTTTTGATAGAGCAGGATATGGTAGAGGCACGGCAACGAGAAGCAGGCAGACAAGAGGCTCAGACCTTGAATACAGGATGTACGTATCCTTGAGGGAAGCAGCGTCAGGTGTGGAAAAACATATTAATATTTCCAGATATGATGAATGTCCTGTATGTAAAGGAACAGGGAGCAGGTCAGGGAAAAAAGGAAGAGTAGAGTGTCCTGTTTGTAAAGGAAGAGGGCAGGTTGTGAGAAACCAGGGCTTTTTTACGGTTGCACAGACCTGTCCCAGGTGCAGAGGGGAGGGGACTGTTATTTCTGACCCCTGCTCCAACTGTCAGGGAACCGGCAGGGTAAGAACGAATATGCACAGGATTGCTGTAAAGGTGCCTGCTGGCATTGAACATGGAAGTAGTTTGAGACTGAAAGGACAGGGAGACGCGGGTATCTCAGGAGGCACAAGGGGCGACCTGTACATAACCATATTTATCGAAAAGGACACATTTTTTGAAAGGAGAAACTCCGATATCCTTTGTGAGGTCCCGGTGACAAGTACCCAGGCGGTACTCGGAGATGAGATAGAGGTTCCGACACTAACAGGTAAGGTTAAAATGCGTATACCTCCGGGTACACAGACCGGAAGTATCCTCAGGCTGAAAAATCTGGGTATGCCAAATATAAACCGTTTCGGCAAGGGAGACCAGATGGTCAGGATAAGGGTTGTTGTTCCTGACAGACTCTCAAGACAGGAAAAGGTTCTCTATCAACAGATTAAAGAGATAGAAAATCCCGACACATTCCGCGAAATAAAAGAGTTTAAGGACAGACTTTGAATAACTTCTTTCACAATCTTACCTTACCGCCGGTTTCCATTGACCTGTTTGCAGCAAGAGACACCTTTAAGGTTTTAAGTGCATCTTCATAGGTTGACCTTATATCCGGCGTATCTTTGTATTTAAGCCCTTCAATAAATGCCTTGTCTTCCAGCAGTTTGGCGTCTGCGGGGTATTCAAGGGTCTCTTTTTTCTCAGGCGTAATGATATCCAATTTACTTCCCGTATATTCTATAATCTTCTTTTTGCAGATGATTCTTATCTTTGGGGGGTAGTACTTGCTGATTTCCGGGAAAAGGGCATAGGTACACAACAGACTTCCGGAAATACCGCTTTTAAAGTCAAAAACCGTTCCACTTGCATCGTCACCTGTGTATAATTTGTCTTCAGGGAAGAATCCTCTGGACCTGCCGGTATAGACAGAGGTTATCTCTCCTACAACGTATCTCAGCAGGTCTATCAGGTGGGTTGCCTGGTCAACTATCTGTCCCCCTGCATTCTCCTTGCTCTTTATGCTGTCTACCAGCGGAATTGTCCAGAAGTACTCCGCGGCAGGGAAGATTATCTTTTCCGAGACAAGCAACTCCCTAAGTTTCTCAATGACAGGGCTGTACCTCAGCATATACCCTACCGAGTGATAGATTCCTGTTTCTTTCAACTTTTTTAAGACAGCATCCCCTTCTTTTTCACTCATTGCCGCTGGCTTCTCAAGAAAAAACGGGACCTTTTTGTCAATGCAGTAGAGAACGTTCTCCGTATGTACATTTGCAGGCGTGCATATCCATACCGCATCCAGTTTTTCTCTATCAAGCATCTCCCTGTAGTCAATATATGGTTTCCCAGACGTCTCTTTTGACGTTCTTTCCAGTACTTCGGGAAGGATGTCGCATACGCTGGTAATCTCTACACCTTCAATTTTTCTGAGTGCAGCGAGATGTGACTTATAAATCCTGCCTGTACCGATGAATCCAACCTTTATAGCCATTTAACTACCTCCTATTCCCCCACCCTTACTTCTCCCCCTTGAAAAAGTGGTAAACATTAGATGTTCTTCAACAATTTTTCAAGGAACTGCCTGGATTTTAGAATCTCTTTTTCATTTTTGTGGTGCATCTCAATGGTCAGAAAGCCCTGATATCCTACATCCTTAAGAGATTTTATGTAAGACCTGTAGTCAACCTCTCCCCTGTCTGCGGAAACATCTTTGATTTTCCTCAGGGCAGTGCCTTCCTGGTAACCACCCTGTTTTTCAAATATCACATTTTTTGCATGGGTATGGACGATGTTTGAACCGAGTTTTTTTACGCCTTCTGCCGGGTCTTTACCTGCCCAGATGATATTTGCCGGGTCGTAGTTTACCTTCAGGACACTTGAATCTACCCGGCGGGCAAGTTCAGCCCAGTCATTGTAATCCTTTACGAAACAACTCCCGGATGGTTCAATCGCCAGCAGTCCCCCGGTTTTTTCCGCATAGTCGCAGACTGTTTTTACTATCTCAGTACAGGATTCCCATGCATCTTTCTCCGACATCTCAGGCGGTTTTTCTTTTGTCTCGGCAGTTACGATGAAAGATTCTGTCTCCGCCGCCAGGTCAAAACGCTTACGGAACGCCTCAATGGTTTTTCCCTTCTCTTCTGGTTTTACCAGATTCGGTCCTCCTCCTATGGCTGAGATAACCAGCCCGAGTTCTGAACACTGTTTCATAAGTTCTTTTACATCTCTGATTTTATCAGGCCATATCTGGAATCCATCAAACCCGTTTTCATCTATAAACTTCAGGTTCTCTTCAAGACTCCCTGTCAGGTCTTTTTCGCATATCCCTATCTTCATCAATTTTCTCCTTTTATTCTATACTCCTTCTCCCTTTGGAAAGGGGGAAACAGGGGGATTTAGAGTATCTCCTCTATCTCTTTCTTGTTCAGCGAGTTAAATACAAGTGGCTGTGAGAAATCAGCCATGGACTTCTGCCAGATGGCTGAAAGACTTTCTCCGTCCCATAGTGCAGAGACGTACCTGTTGCAGCCTGTTCCTTCACCTGACCAGAAAAGAGGAAAGTTTTTGCTCAGTCTGAAAATTTCAGGGAATTTTTCGTCAAATCCCCATGCCAGCCCACCAATCTCCTCGCAGGAATATCCTCTCGGTCTCCTCACACCCTTTTCAGACTGCGGGTGTTCCCGCACGCACTCTGCTCCATCGTAAAAATAGACTGACACAGGGGGCATACCGGTAAAGATACCTATCTTCGGGACTGGCAGTCTACCAGTGAGTCGGGATACCGCTATGTCCCAGGTATATCCCCTCGGCAGTACATCTTCTTTTACTGTTTTCGGGATACCTTCACTACTAAGTTGGGCAAGTCCCGTATAACTGCAGGTCCATGAAAAAGGGTGTTTGCAGTAGAGCATATAGTTTTGTCCGTTTATATCAAAGACCGCAGGGTCTTTTATGTGCAGTTTTTCCGGTTCCACTGAGGATAAAACAGTCTTAATACCTGATACATCAAGACCCTCAAGCGTTTCTCCCTCAAAGACGTCTATCTCCCAGATGCCTGTGCCTGATTTCTGGTATTTTTCAAAGCCCTGAGGGTAGGATATGTTCTTTTCAGTGGAGACGTACATTTTTACCCTGTCCTCTCCAAAGTAAAGGCTTGAACCTTCTATGGAAACAACCTCTTTCCCTCCGCACTTCAGGTCCTTTTTGCCCCACGAAAGGACCTTTTTGAAAGATTTACCGTTGTCTTCGGAGACAAAGACTGCCAGTTCAAGTCCTCTCTCCCCCGCAGAGGTTCCATACCTGCTGTCACCAGCGTTTCTGTACCTGCCTGAAATTAAAAGCCTGCCTCTTTTATCTTTCAGGATTTTTCCGCCGCCGAACCAGAACCCCTTTTCCCTTTTGTTGGGTTCTACAATAATACGTGCCTTTTTCTGGTCAATGAGTGCCTTCCCAAGTTCTACCAGATGTTCCTCAATATTTTTCATTCTTCTCCTCTCCAAATTCCCTCTTTCTTGCACTTCGTGCTTCGGTCAACGGGCTCGATTAATCTTAACCACTTATCCTCCTCTTGTGCTTCGCACTTCGGTCAACGGGCTCGATTAATCTTAACCACTTATCCTCCCCCCTTGCGGGGGAGGAAACAGGTGGGGGGTATCTATCCTTCACCCCCACCGCACTCTACGTAGAAACAGAGTGTCTGCCTCCCCCCTCAAATGGGGAGGCGAACAAGGTGAAACTTTTTCGCACCATCTCTAGCCCTGTGGGCTCGCTTTCAATACAGCGAGCCTTACGGGCGTCGGTCAACGGGCTCACCGACTCGCCCTCAGTGCTAAACAGTGCTCATTATTCTTCGCACCAGCACCCCCCTCAAAGGGGGATTAAGGGGGATTTAGATACGTGTGACATATTCACCTGTCCGCGTATCCACCTTCACGGTATCCCCTGCCTCAACAAAAAGGGGCGTCTGAATAGTAATACCCGTCTCCAGTTTCACCCTCTTTTTCGCACCCTGTACCGTATCACCCTTATGGCCGGGTTCAGCCTCAATCACTTTCAGTTCAACTGTTATAGGGATTTTTACACCCATAATCCTGCCATTATGGAACAGTCCGGTTACCTCCATATTCTCTTTGATATATCTCTTTGTATCCCCTATAATCTCCTCTGCAACGACAAACTGCTCGTATGTACTGTTATCCATAAAATGGTAGCCACTGCTGTCAGAGTAAAGATATATCAGCGTTACCTCGTCAACATATACAGGGGCAACCTGTACATCAGACCTGAAAGAATCCTGCAGAACCTTCCCTGTCTTTACATCCTTTGCCTTAAGACGGACAAGCCCCCTTCTCTGCTGCTGATGGGTATGTTCTGCGCTCACAACAATATAGATATTCCCCTGATACTCAAATATGTTACCCTCTTTCAGGTCTATCACATCCATAATAATTTTCCTGTCATACTACCAAGTTCTTATTCTATAACTTTGAGCGGTAAAAAGCAAGCGGCAAAAATCTCTTCTCAGCAATTTAAAAGTGTCACAATAGACTATCAGGCAATAATTACCATATCTTCAAGGCGGATGCCGCCGAGGTGAGGGATGTAGATACCCGGCTCTATGGTGAAGACACAGCCCCTTTGTATAACATCCTTGCTTGTGGAGTTCAAGACTGGTTTTTCGTGTATGTCTATGCCGACACCGTGTCCCAGTCCGTGTATAAAGTATTTCTCAACCTTGTATCTTTTCATAATCCCCAGAGCATATTCGTGGACTTCTTTCCCTGTAAGCCCTGATTTTACAAAATCTTTCGTTTTTATCTGAACCTCTTTTAACATTTTATAAATATCCTCAAGCCTTCTCTCTGGTTTACCGCCCGGGAAAAGTGTTCTTGTCAGGTCACTCTTGTATCCACCGAAATCCACACCTGTATCTACCACCAGCGGCTCTCCTGACTTTATAGGAATGTTACGGTTCTTGTGGTGAGGATAAGAAGAGTTTACACCAGAAGCGACAATCGGCTCAAACGACTCTCTCCTACCTCCGTATTTTCTTATAAGGTAATGTATCTCACCTGCTATCTCTGTTTCAGTCCTGCCGGGTCTAATAGTTTTCTTAATCTTATTCAGAACCTTTTTGTTTATCGCCAGAGCCTTTTTTATGAGTGCAACTTCATCTTTATCTTTTATCATCCTTATATCTTTTATGAAGTCCGGCACAGGACTGACCCTCATATCATACTTTTTTTGAATGTTAATGACTGATGTATAGGTAAAGTCTGTCTCTACAAAAGAGATTTTTTTATACATTCTCAGGAACTTACTGAATTCTTCCTGTTTATATATATGTATGTCTATATCTCCATAATGCCCAGGGGTGTCAAGACACTCCTGATAAAGCATTTCGGGTACAAAAAAATCTGTTTTCTCTTCCGACAGGATAAGAAAACCTTCCACCTCAAGAAGTCCGGTAAGATAAAAGATGTCTGAGGGGTTTTTGATAAGTAGTGCAGAAATTTTATGACTGTCAAGATACTGCCTGACCTTATCTATTCTTTTCTTATAGTCCATAGTATTATCTATCGGGAACACATGGTATTATTTATCGCACCGTTATAAAAGGATTATGAGTAGAGAAAATGGAGTAAAGATTTCTGACAGTGTAGGCGGTTCTCCGCCTGGTCAAGGACAACCGAATTGTCACTGTCTATAACATCATCCGTTACCTCCCATCCTCTATGTGCAGGTAAACAGTGCATAAACAGGAACCCCTTCTTTGCCTTACTCAGCAGATTTTTGTTTACCTGGTATCTCTGGAAGACCTTTTTTCTCTTTTCGGTTTCCTCCTCCTCCCCCATACTTATCCACGTATCAGTATAAATAACGTCTGCATCTGATATAAACCTCAGAGGGTCTGAAGACATCTGCAGGAGATTTTTGTTTTTGACAATCTTCA
>CAYOYL010000060.1:0-1877 GCA_964408175.1 uncultured bacterium | reverse complement strand
TTCACCACCTCATCGTCTGTTATGGCAAAACCCGTACGGTTCACACCCATATCAGTGGGGGATTGGTAGGGCAGGTCACTGCCCATTATCTTCTTCAGGATGCGCTGCAGTACCGGGAATATCTCAACATCGCGGTTATAGTTCACCGCACTTTTGTTATAGGCACTCAGGTGAAAAGGGTCAATCATATTGATATCGTTCAGGTCTGCGGTGGCGGCCTCATAGGCGATGTTGACAGGATGCTTCAGCGAGAGATTCCAGATGGGGAAGGTTTCAAACTTTGCATAACCTGATTTTATGCCTCTTTTATAGTCGTGGTAGAGTTGTGACAGGCAGGTGGCAAGTTTTCCGCTGCCCGGGCCGGGTCCGGTTACCACCACGATGGGATTTTCTGTCTCAATGTAGGTATTTTTCCCATAACCTTCTTCGCTGACAATTGTATTGACATTTGTAGGGTATCCTTTTGTGGCGGTGTGGAGGTAGACCTTTATCCCTCTGTGCTCCAGTTTGTTTTTGAAGCCTATGACTGGCGACTGGTTGTCAAACCTTGTTATTATGACCGCGCGAATGTCAAGTTCATTTTCTCTCAGACTGTCTATCAGTTTCAGGGTATCCACGTCATAGGTAATGCCGAAGTCTCCCCTGATACGTCCCCTCGTAATGTCACCGGCATAGATGCACAGTAGGATGTCTATCTTGTCCTTGAGTTGTTTCAGGAGTTTTATCTTTATGTTGTGGTCATAGCCGGGAAGAACGCGGGATGCATGATAATCATAGAGGAGTTTGCCGCCGAATTCAAGGTACAACTTACCTTTGAAAAGACTGATTCTTTCCAGTATAGCGTCGCTCTGCTGCTTAAGATACTTGGCGTTGTCAAAACCGATTTTACCGTTCATAGTCTCTCAAAGGGAAAATTAAGACCAAAATTTTAAATAATAATAACATTAATCTTTCGTGGTGTCCACTTTTAATTTTTAAGTGCCAGGTAAAGATTTTTTTTGAAATATTTGGAAACTGGGTGTATTATAAGAGGACGTAAAAAGATAAAAAGGAGGAAAAGATGCCTACTTCAGAGAGGAAAAGGTTTCGTTATGATACTTCGGGAAGATGGTGCAAGGGAAATACGCATATCCACAGCATTGTCTCAGATGGGGGTAAGAATTTTAAGGAACTGGCGGAGATGTATGCCTCTGTCGGATATGACTTTTTGTTTCGTACTGACCACAGGGTGGTATCAGAGGTGACAGAGGACAAAGAAAAGTATCCTTTACTCTATCTTGATGGAATAGAACTGGACGGTAAGGATGAGACAGGTGCTGCCTTTCACATAGTCTGTCTGGGTTCTATCAGAGGTATCTCCGGCAAGACAGAGGACTTTGTTGCCAATCTGCAGGGGGCTCGCTCTCAGGCACTCACCATCCTTGCACATCCACACTGGATGGGCAATTCCTTTGATGATTATAAGAGGTGGCGGTTTGACGGCGTGGAGGTTTATAACCACGTCTGTCAGTGGCTCAACGGTAAGGGCAGCGGTCTGGTCTACTGGACAGAGGCACTGAAAGACAACCCTGAGGCACTTGGTTTTTGTGCCGATGACGCGCATATCACAGTAAATCACCCCGGTTGGAACGGCGGATGGATTGTGGTTAATGTCAAAGAGTGTTCTGCAGAGGATATTACCGGTTCTATTCGCAGGGGAAACTTTTATTCAAGTTGCGGGCCTGAGATACATTCTCTTATTCTTGAAGGGGATAAACTGCACATAAAGACATCCCCTGTTCAGTTTGTGAGACTTGTCGGTCAGGCTTCACAGGGTGCAAGAGAGGGGAATTTTGAGGGCAGACTGATGACAGACCTGACAATGACCGTTCCGTCTG
>CAYOYL010000059.1:0-33713 GCA_964408175.1 uncultured bacterium | reverse complement strand
CCTGATATGGACTTTTTGTGCAGGTGTACCCCCTTCTGGAAAGAGAGTCCGTCTCTTGATGTCAAAAAGGCAATAGATAGAGGAATTTTCCAGATTGTCAGAGGGCTTGAGAACGGGTTTTTCGGTTGTCTGGTGATGCACGAACAAAGAATTGCATACATCCCATTAGAAGAGTGGGAAAAGATTATAAAAGGTATAACTGATGGTATTAAAAAGATTCCGCACATATTCAAAAGTTACGATTATATCAGCAGTTATGCGGAAAACAGGACCTTTTACAGTATAGAAAGGGCGGAGTTCAACAAAAAATTGTCTGTATGGTTAAGAGGGAAAAACAACATGCTGCAGTATCTATCTCTCTTTATTGATGAGGACGGAGAGCCCAAGGAAAGTTTCCTTGAGGTACCTGAGTTTGAAAGGTCCATAGAATTGAACTTTAAAATTTAGGGCTGAGGAACTGCCACACTACCTCCTTCTGCCGAGGGCATCTGTATATTTCATACCCCTGTAATCAGGAATCTCTCCCCCTGCATCTGAAAGTATTCTGTCCCAGGCTAATTTCCATCGTTGGCTCTTTTCTTTTTCACCGAGAGGTTTTCTGCATTCAGGGTCGGTTCCTAAATCAAAAGACTCCTGGCAGTTACCGTCAATGTCTCCCAGCGCCCATGTCAGGTTATCTATATAAGAGAGTGAGTTTGAGTAACGGCAGGTTACATAGTCTCTTGTTTTCCACCTACCTGAATTGGAAACGAGGGGCATCAGGCTCTGTCCGTGGATTTGCTGATGTTCCTTAATACCTGCAAGTTCATAGATAGTAGCTGCTATGTCGGTATTATAAACAAATTCCCCTGTTGACTCTTCGGCGTGAAAACCCTTCGGCATGCGGACTATAAGAGGGACCTTCATCAGACCCGGGTACATTGAATTTTCAGGTTTGCCTATGACATTCCTCGGGTTTTCACAGAAGTTTGTCCCATGGTCACTGATAAGGATGACCGCCGTGTTCTCAAACAGACCGAGATTGTCCATTTTGTTCATAAACATACCAAACCAGTGGTCAACATGCGTGACCAGTCCCCTGTAATGGGCCTGCAGGTATCCAATCTCGGCATCAGAATAATCATCGGCAGGTCCATATGGGGGATTCAGATGCTTGATACCCCGGTAGTCAGGGTCTCCATACATAAGGTAATATTTTTCAGGTGCCTGCCATGGTTCATGGGGAGCGAAAGAGTCTATCAGCAGGTAAAAAGGTTGATGCCTGTTGTCTGTGATGAAGTTAGCCGCCTGTTTAAAAAGCCTTGCCGTTGCCGTCTCTCCATCCTTCATTTTCGTTCCCCTGTTGGCAAGTATCATGGGAGCCCCCCCGCCACGGTGGGGTTCCTTCATCAATTCATCAGGGTCCCCATGCCTCTTCAGGTCTTTGCGGGAGACGGAAAACGGTGACTGCCATCGGTCTTCACCTGAGTAGCCGCGTATAAATTCAAACTGCCAGAACCCCCGCCAGAAGTTAAATCCAGGGTTCCAGCAGTGCTGCGTACTACATACATATCCTGTCTGATAACCAGCCGCTGCGAGATTTTCTGCAATGGTATCTTCATCTGCTGCTATTGGCTGCCAGCCCGGCAGGTAGACCGTACCCCACGGAAGGGGTTGATAGTTCCGAAAAGGGTATGCCCTCCTGCCGGTGTAGATGGCACGTCTTGCCGGGATGGTTGGAAGACTTTCAGGATGGGCATTGGTAAATTTAGTACCTCCATCTGCCAGTGCATCCATATAGGGTGTTTTAATGTGAGGATTCCCGTAACAACCCACATCAGCAAAGCGCAGAGTGTCAACAACAACCAGAACAATATTAAGTCTCTCCACAGTGATTACCTCCGTAAGTATCAGTTTTGAAAGATATATTTTATACCTTGGAAGATAAATTTCAAATTTAATCTTTCAGAACACCAAAACGCTTTTTTTTCTCTATTACCATTATCTCTACTGTTTCCAAGAGAGGATTGACAGAAGATTTGTTTCTGGTAAAATAGTGGCATGGGAAGAAAATCCAGAATAGAAAGGAAGACAAAGGAGACCGACATCTCCGTTGAGATAGACCTTGACGGACAGGGCATCTGTAACGTATCTACAGGGGTGGGTTTTCTTGACCATATGCTTGACCTGCTTGCAAGGTTCTCCTCTATTAACCTCACCGCAAAAGGGAAAGGTGACCTTCAGGTGGATACACACCACCTTATTGAGGATACAGGTATCTGTCTGGGACAGGCGATGAAAAAGGCGCTCGGCGACAAAAAGGGTATCAGGAGATACGGATTTGCCTCTGCTCCTATGGACGAAACCCTTGTCAATACCTCTCTGGACATATCCGGGCGGCCTTTGCTGGTCTTCAACGTGCCTTTTGTCAGGGGACGTGAAGGCAGTTTTGAAACAGAGGATGCAAAGGAGTTCCTTAAGGGGTTTTCTGCACACTGCGGAATAACCCTGCACGTCAACCTTGCATACGGAGAAAACCTGCACCATATCAACGAGGCAATATTCAAGTCCCTGGCTCTTGCCTTGAAAGATGCAGTTAGGGTGGAAGGAAAGAACATCCCTTCAACAAAAGGGAGTATTGATTGACGGCAGAGTGCATGAAAAAAACACTGCAGAGTTTTCTTGATTATCTTGCCTATCAGAAAGACTTTTCTTCCAATACGACGCGGGCATACGAGACTGACCTTAAACAATTTACCACGTTCCTCAGGGGGAAAAAAATTGCCTCTTTCAGACAGGTTGATTATTCTGTATTCCTGATGTTTCTTACTTTCCTTAAAACGGAGAAGAAATATAAGGAGAAGTCCATTGCACGCAAGGTGGCAAGCCTGAAATCCTTCTTCAGATTCTTATCCGTCAGGAAGTCAATAGGAACAAACCCGGCACTCCTTCTGTACAGCCCGAAGGTGCCTGAGCGCCTACCTGATTTTCTGACGATAGAAGAGGTAAATAGAATTCTTGATGCCCCGAAAGGCAATGGTTGGCAGACGTTCAGAGACAGGGCAATACTTGAACTGCTCTATGCCACCGGTATCCGTGTGGGGGAGTTAACCTCTCTGACCCTGAAAAACGTAAACATACTGGAAGAGATGATAAAGGTTGAGGGCAAGGGAAGAAAAGAAAGGATTGTTCCCATGGGCAGGCCGGCAGTAAAAGCAATGATAGAGTACATTGAAATCAGGAGAGGCAAAAGGGATGAGGGTGTCTTTTTAAACAAATACGGCAAACCCCTGACTGACAGGGGTCTTGAGCGTCTGGTTTACAAGTATGGAAAGAAGGCAGGAATCACCAGAAGGGTTACACCCCATACCTTCAGGCATAGTTTTGCCACGCACATGCTGGACAGGGGTGCAGACCTGAGGACCGTTCAGGAACTATTAGGACATGAACGCATCACCACCACACAGATTTATACACACCTTACCGTGAAAAAACTGAAGGAGTCTTATGATAAAGCGCACCCGCGGGCATAACTTCTTTGAACTTCTATCCTTTTTCAGTTAAACTGCAACCTGTCGGGTCTCGGTAGAGATGAGTTTGCCGTCACGAAAGTACTGTACAGTTACTGTTCGCAGGTTACCTGCCAGTTCACCTGGTTTGGCTATAATTTCTTCATTAACGCCGGCTTCAGTTACACGTGAATACTTAACCGTGGCATTCTGTTTCGCCGCTTCAGTCGCCGCCTGTGCAACGATATCAGCATCTGCCTGAACAATGGGCTCTCCTGTTTCTTTGTCCATCTTATGACCAATCCACCCTCCTGCTGCAGCGCCCGCTGCGGCTCCGATGATTGCGCCTCTCCACGGTTTGTTAGAATCTACGATGGCTCCAAGTATTCCACCCGCCACCGCACCTATGCCAGCACCTGTTTTGGTATCCTGCGAAAACTCATCCAGCATTGCACAACCACCCAGAAAAAAACTGCCTATTAACGCCAACACCAAAAGTTTTTTCATCTATGTCTCCTTTAACCCGGGTCCTCCTGTACTAAACTTTTCCTGAAGGGTTTTAACCTCCATTCTTATGAGAAATTTCATCTACCGTATCGGAGATTCAATCTGCGATAAGGAACCCAACCTTTCTTACAAAAGGCCAGGAGGTCTCATCTACAGATATCTCACCCTTTGCCTCGGTCTTCAAACGGTTAGCAGCAATTCCCTCCTTGTTCACCATATAGTTTTTTACTGCTGTTACTCTCCGTTCTGAAAGTTTCTTGTTGTAGTCAGAATCTCCTTCCGGAGAGGCAGACCCTACCATCTGGACAATAACTTTTGGATATGCCTTAAGAATATCCGCATTCTCCTTAAGTATCTGTACGGCTAAAGGTGTAATCTCGGCACTGTCCCATGCAAAATAAACATCCTTGAGGTTAAGAGCCTCTGTCTTAATTTTTTCAACGGGTTTCTCAACCACCCTGTCGCGGTAGACAATCTTTTCAACGGGTTTCTCAACCACCCTGTCGCGATAGACAATTTTTTCAACGGGACGGTCGCGGTAGACAATCTTCTCAACGGGTTTCTCAACTATACGCTCGCGGACAACCACCTTCTCTTCTGGTGCAGGGGGTGGAGTTTCAGCAACGACAGGAGCCTTCGTACCGACAAAGACATAACCTCTGTTACCCCACTCTACATCCTCCTGACCTTCTGGGGCATTCTCCGGCATCCACCAGAGTCCTTTTTTCTGTTCATCATATGCAGGGTCTATCTTTGCTCCTGATTCTCCATACCAGGAAAATTCTTCCGGAAGTTCTTGTTCTGAAGGAATTACTTCAGAAAAAGCATTTCCAACTGAGAACACACAAAAAATCCCAACCAACACTACCCATTTCATCATTCTTTTAGCCATAACATCCTCCTTCTTTAAAATTCACTGAACTGCATCCCGTTTATCCGGGTCCCTGTCAGTGCACAATGCACAGACAGGTTAATACTTATTTCAGGTTACACTTTTTCCTTACCGTTAGGATTTTAACATATTTTTCCACGTTCTGTCAATACTTGACAAAGAATCAGGGGGAGATGGCTGCCTTTTATTTTTAAATGACAGGGAAAAAACTTTGAATTGACAGGGGGAAGAAAAATATTGTATCATATAGTGTTTATTTAAACACATCAGAGGAGCGGAGAAAATGGATAGCAAGGCACAACAGAAGTATGATGCAACGACAATACAGGTACTGGGCGGCATTGAAGCAGTGAGAAAGAGACCTGCTATGTACATAGGTGATACTGCTGTTTCAGGGTTGCACCACCTTGTATACGAGGTTATAGACAACAGCATAGATGAGGCAATGGCAGGTTTTTGCACCGAGATAAGCGTTGTTGTGCATTCGGACAACAGCGTTACCGTGTCGGATAACGGCAGGGGTGTCCCTACAGATATACATAAGACTGAGAAGAGACCGGCTGTTGAGGTTGTTATGACGGTTCTGCATGCCGGAGGGAAGTTTGACAAGAAGGCCTACAGGGTATCAGGCGGGCTGCACGGGGTAGGAGTTTCTGTAGTCAATGCTCTTTCAGATTGGCTGGAGGTTGAGGTTAAAAGAGATGGCAAGGTTTATCACCAGCGTTATGAAAAAGGCAAGCCGGTCACCGAACTTGCCACAATAGGCAGGACAAAAACCACTGGGACAAAGGTGACCTTTAAGCCGGACGAAGAGATATTTGAGACCATTGATTTTGACGACAACATACTTACCGGCAGGATAAAAGAACTGGCCTTCCTCAATGCAGGCGTTAAGATAGTCTTTGAAGATGAAAGAAAAGGGCTGAAGGAGGGATACAGGTTTGACGGCGGGCTGGTTTCTTTTGTGGAAAATTTGAACAAAAATAAGAAGGTGCTTTTCCCCAAGCCTCTATACTTCAAAAAAGAGGATGAGGCTGGTGAGATAGAGGTGGCTTTCCAGTATAACGACGGCTACAGTGAAACGGTTCTTTCCTTTGCAAACAACGTTAATACAAAAGAAGGCGGAACCCATATCACAGGTTTTAAAGGAGGGCTTACCAGGGCGATAAACGAGTACGGAAAGAACAACAAATATCTGGATGACAACACGCTTGCAGGGGAAGATGTCAGGGAAGGACTGGTTGCGGTTGTGAGCATAAAGATAGCGGAACCTCAGTTTGAGGGGCAGACAAAAACCAAACTCGGCAACTCCCAGATAAGATTTTTTGTGGAAGGTGTTACATCACAGCAGGTGGTAACCTTCCTTGAAGAAAATCCAGAACCAGCAAGAGAAATCATCAATAAGTGTCTGATGACAGCAAAGGCAAGAGATGCGGCGAGGAAGGCGAGGGAACTGACCCGGAAGAAACTATCCGAAACCGGTGCACTGCCCGGTAAACTTGCGGACTGTACGGTTAAGGAGCCGGAGCAAAGAGAGATATTTATAGTTGAGGGTGATTCTGCAGGAGGCAGTGCGAAACAGGGCCGGGACAGGTTCTTTCAGGCAGTACTGCCGTTAAGGGGGAAGATAATCAATGCAGAGAAAGCACCTATGGAAAAGGTGCTTAACAACGAAGAGGTTAAGATGATGATATCTGCCATCGGCGGAGGGGTGGGAGAGGATTTTGACGCTGCCAAGACGAGGTATAGAAAGATTATCATAATGGCAGATGCTGATGTTGATGGGGCACACATAAGAACCCTTTTGCTGACATTCTTTTACAGGCAGATGACCGAACTTATAAAACAGGGATATGTTTACATTGCTCAGCCTCCGCTTTACAAGGTCAAAAGGGGGAAGAAAGAAACCTATGTGGATACCGAGACCGAGATGGACAGGATTCTTATACAGATGGCAAAAGAAAACACTTCGCTGATGGTGGAGAAAAAGAACAAAGAGAAACAGGATGGAAATGACAGTATAGTTAGGCTTGCCACCTTGAGCAAGAGGCTCAATGAAATCAAGCAGAGTCTGGAAAACAAGGGTATTGACCTAAACAATATCTTCAGGTACCGCAAGGATAAAAACAAGATTCCTCTTTACTGGTTGAAGTATGGAGACAAAGAGGATTTTTTCCCCACGGATAAGGAACTTTCAGAGTTTATGGAGAAACAGAACAAGGGCCATGTTGACCTTTTTTCCAATGGGGACAAAGATTATAAACTGCTTGAGATTTATGAGGCAAGGGATATAGACAAGATACTGAAGTGGTTGGAGGAGAATAAGATAGAGATGAACCTGCCCTCAGACAAGATTTTTTTGATGCAGGATGGAGAAGATAAACAGGAAAAATGCAGTTTTATAGAATTGTACGAGGTCCTTAAAAATAAAGGCAAGAAGGGTCTGTCAATACAGAGATATAAAGGGCTTGGAGAGATGAACCCTTCACAGTTGTGGGAGACTACAATGGACCCCGGCACGAGAAGGATGAAGAGGGTTACACTTGAGGATGTTGTTAAGGCAGAAGAGGTATTTACTATCCTTATGGGTGAAGCCGTAGAGCCGAGGAGAGAATTTATTGAAAGGTTTGCTAAAGAGGTTAAAAACCTTGATATATAACAGAAGATGGCGGATAGGGAATAAGAACTGAACGCCATGTTTACGTGGAGAAACAAATGGGAGAAGAAGAAAGAATAGCACAGGTTGGCGTAGAAGAGGAGATGAGAGGCTCATACATTGACTATGCAATGAGTGTTATTGTCGGCAGGGCACTGCCTGATGGAAGAGACGGACTTAAACCGGTACACAGAAGGATACTTTACAGTATGTTGGAACTGGGGGTGGAGCCGGGCAAGCCGTTCAAGAAATCTGCCAGGATAGTCGGTGAGGTAATGGGTAAGTACCATCCGCATGGTGACGCGGCTATATATGAGTCCATAGCAAGGATGACACAGGAATTTTCCTTGAGATACCCGCTGATAGATGGACAGGGCAACTTCGGTTCGGTTGATGGCGACCCTCCTGCTGCTATGAGATATACGGAGGCACGTCTTACCCCCCTTGCGATGGAGATGCTTGCTGATATAGAAAAGGATACAGTAGACTTTATGCCGAATTTTGACGAATCACTGGCGGAACCTGTAGTCTTACCCAGCAGGGTGCCTAACCTGCTGGTCAATGGTTCTTCAGGTATCGCTGTGGGTATGGCAACCAACATTCCGCCTCATAACCTGGGGGAGATTGTGGATGCTTTGATAAAGTTGATTGACGTTCCAGACTTAACAATAGAAAAGATTATGGAGATTTTACCCGGGCCTGATTTTCCTACGGGGGCAACCATCTGCGGACGCGACGGTATTAAGAGTGCCTATACCACAGGTAAAGGGATAATCACTCTGAGGGGCAGGGTAGAGGTGGAGGAAGACAAAAAGAAAGAGACTATAGTAATAAAAGAACTTCCTTATGAGGTGAACAAGGCGCATCTCGTGGAGCAGATTGCAAACCTCGCAGAAGACAATAAGATAACCGGGATAAGTGAGGTAAGAGACGAGTCTGATAAGGAAGGGATGAGAATAGTAATGGAGGTTAAGCGTGGAGAAAACGCTGATATAATAATAAACCAACTCTATAAGTATACTCAGGTGCAAACATCCTTCGGTATCATCAATCTTGCTCTCGATAACCAGCAGCCGAAACTTCTGAACATAAAACAGTTGTTGCAACTTTTCCTTGACCACAGAAAAGAGATAGTAATGAGGCGTGCGGGGTATGAACTCAGAAAGGCAGAGGATAGGGACCATATCATCTCAGGGCTTATCATTGCTCTGGATAACCTTGATAAGGTAATTACCCTAATAAGAAATTCCCAGACTGTGGATGAGGCGCGCAGTTCACTGATGAAAAAGTTTAAGATGAGCGAGAAACAATCTCAGGCAGTACTGGCAATGCCTCTTGCCAGACTGACAGGGCTGGAAAGGGAAAAGATACTTAAAGAGAAGGAAGAACTTCAGAAGACCATAAAAGAACTTAAAGAGATACTATCCGACCCTGAAAGGGTGAAGTCTCTCATAAAAGACGAACTTAAGGACATCAAGAAAAAGTTTGGAGACAAAAGGAAAACAGAGATAGTGGGTTCAGTGGAGGACTTTGATGAACTGGACCTTATACATCCTGAAGATATTATCATTATGGTCTCTTCAGAGGGATACATAAAGAGGAGTTCTCTGGAACTGTACAGGAGGCAGCGCAGAGGCGGTAAGGGACTGGTGGGGGTGAAGACCAAGGAGGAGGACTATGTCAAGCATCTCTTTATATGCTCTACCACGGACACAGTACTCTTTTTCACGGAGAATGGTACGGTTCACTGGCTGAGAGGATATCTTATCCCTGATGCCGGGAGAAACGCCAAGGGCAAGCCGATAGTCAACCTGCTCAGGATAGACCCGGGAGAACGGATATCTGCGGTTATCCCTGTCAGAGAATTTTCTGAAGACAAGTTTCTGCTGATGGTGACACAGAATGGAATAGTCAAGAAGACATCACTGAGCGCATACAGCAGACCGAGAAGAGGGGGCATTAAGGGTATCGGGCTGAGAGAAAAAGATAGACTTATAGAGGTAAGGGTGACTGACGGCACCCAGGATATAGTCTTAAGCACTAAGTACGGATTGAGCATAAGGTTCTCTGAAAAAGAGGTTACTTCTGTGGGAAGAGGTGCCATCGGGGTTATAGGTATCAGGTTTAAGAAGAAAGATGATGAGGTTGTAGGAACTGAGATTTTCAACCAGGACGAAAAGGACAGGTCACTTTTTACCTCTACCACCAGGGGATTTGGTAAGAGGTCGATGATTTACCGCTACAGAAAACAGCACAGGGGTGGTAAGGGTGTAATAGATATCCAGACAGGTGTGAGAAATGGGCATGTTGTAGGGATTAAAGCAGTAAAGCCGGGAGATGAAATTATCCTTATTACCAGAAAAGGGGTCGTCATAAGAATGAACGCTGAGGATGCCAGAGCAGTTGGCAGGAATACCGCTGGAGTCAAACTTATCAATCTTTCTGCCGGTGACACGATAATGGATATGGCTCTGGTAGAAAAAGAAGATGTTTAGTATTCGCTAAGGGAGAATCTCAGATGGACAAGAAAGAAAAGAAGTATTACCTTGAGTTGTTAAATAAAGAGAAAGAGAGAATCTTCAGTAACCTCGGATATCTGAAGGAGGATATTGAAAAAGGAGAAAAGGGTATATCCACGCATATAGCCGACCACGGTACCGATGAATTTGAAAAGGGACTTGACATAGATATTTCAGATGCCGAGAGAGAAATACTCAATAAGATAGACCTTGCGATAGAGAAACTGAAAAAAAATAGATATGGTATATGCGAGAGATGCGGCAAAAAGATACCCATCTCCCGTTTGAAAGCGCTTCCTTATGCAAAATATTGCATCAAATGCCAGAATGAGAGAGAAAAAACCGGGGGGTAAAAATTCAAAGGTTTTTTATGCGGTGGCACTCTTTTCCATACTTGCAGACCAGTTTTCTAAGTACTGGATGCTTATTTTTTTAAGAGAAGAGCCCTCCTCTTTCAACATATTTAGATATTTTTCTTTTACGCTTGTGAAAAACAATGGGATCTGTTTTGGGGTCTTAAGCAATGCGAGTATTAAAATTCCTGTAATCATTGCTTCCATTGCTATAGCAGCCGCCATCATTGCGTACCTAAACAGGTTTACGGGAAGCAGCAGACAGATGGCGGTCGCACTCGGACTTATCGAGGGGGGGATAGCAGGTAATCTTATAGACAGGATAAGGACAGGGGCTGTTATAGATTTTATTAATTTTCATGTATGGCCTGTCTTTAATCTTGCAGACGTATGCATTGTCTCAGGAATCGCACTTATTATTCTAAAACAGATTAAAAAAAGCCATGACTAACTGTCACGGCTAAAGACGCTGAACAGCGAGGAAAAGCGTCAGTTCGGAGCAGGTAAATGCATCCTGTATGTTTTAAACTGGGCAGTTTTGTCATCTACTGGTATGGTGTTTTGGTTGCAGCAGGCGTATTTGTAGGTGGTTTAATGCTGCAGAGAAATGCTTACAGGAGGGGTTTCTCTCCTGAACTGATATCCAAACTTGTCTTCTGGACAATAATATGGGGAATTATCGGAGGCAGGTTTCTGCATGTAGCCGTCCAGATGCCGTATTATTACAGGCATCCCCTTGAGATTCTGAGCATAAGAAACGGTGGTCTGGCTGTTGAAGGAGCTGTCATTACCAGCCTGATATTTCTTGCAGTTTACTCAAAAATAAAGAGATTTAACCTGATGGAGATACTGGATATTACGGCTCTGTCTATGTCTCTGGGGCAGGCTGTCGGACGGCTGGGATGTTTTCTGAATGGCTGTTGCTACGGGAAGCCCACCGATTTCTTCCTGGGAGTTAAATTTCCTCATCTTTCTGAAAGGGTACATCCAACACAGATATATTATTCAATAACATATGCAGTACTTTTTTTTGTATTGAGAACAATTTATAAAAATCGCTTAAAACCGGGGATGGTTTTTATCACCTATATTCTGGGTTTTGCATTAATCAGGTATATCATTGATATGCTGAGAGGAGACCTGATTCCTACTGAATTTGGTCTGTATCCTACGCAAATTATAGGTATAGTTTTGTTTCTGGCAGGCTCCATATGGCTCTTTTTTATCCTCGGTAAAAAACGGTAGGGGGAGAAAAAATGGCAAAGATTGTCTTTGACTATCCTTTTATGGAAAAAGAGTATAACCTTGACGGGAAAGACAGAATTGAAATTGGCAGAGGGAATAATAATGACCTTCAAATACCTGACTATACCCTTTTCAAGGGAATAGCCCCTGTTACGCAGAGATTGTTTATTAACGACCTCACAAAGGTTTCAAGGTTGCATGCACGTCTGACATTCAGAAAGGAAGAGGACAGATGGTACATAGAAGACGTGGGAACAGGGGGACTGGGTAGTAACTATGGGACATTTGTGAATGAGGTGAGGCTTGAGGTTAAAAAGGTATATAAACTTTCAGATAGCGACAATATCAGGTTCGGCCCCATAAAATGCACCTTCTCCATGGGGTCAACTCTTGACACTTGACACTTTCATGCAGGTCCCTCGTCAATACCAAAATTTGATTTGTGTAATCAACCCTACTGTTGGAATTTTGTCAAGTGTCAAGAGTTGACCCCCATATGCAACTTTTAAGAGGAAATTCCATCTAAAGGTATATGGACAATATAAATGAAAAACTGACGCTTAAGGCTCAGGAAGCGCTCTTGGGGGCTCAGTCTGCGGCACAGGGAAAGAATCACCAGGCTGTTGACTGTATTCATCTGTTGTATTCTCTTATTGAGAACGACGAGACCATAGCAGAGGTTTTAAGGCAGATGAATATAAAAACTGAACCTTTGAAAAAAGATATAGAGTGGGCACTGGAGAAGATTCCGCAGGTGACAGGTCCGGGGGTCTCAGGTAATATATACATCACCCCACAGTTGAACCAGATGTTAAACGCCGCACATAAAGAATCCACGGCGATGGGTGATGAATATGTAAGTGTTGAACACCTTCTGCTTGGACTGACCGTTGCCGATTCTTCCGCAAAGGAAGTGTTGAAAAAGTATGATATTTTCAAAGAAAGGCTCTTGAAGATACTGCAGCAGATGAGAGGTGGCATGAAAGTAACCGATAAGGATGCGGAGAGTAAATATAAGGCACTTGAAAAATACACCAGAGACTTTACCGACCTTGCCCGCAAGGGAAAACTTGACCCTGTTATCGGCAGGGACGAGGAGATAAGGAGGGTCATACAGGTTCTCTCAAGGAGGACGAAGAACAACCCTGTGTTGATAGGCGAGGCAGGTGTTGGTAAGACAGCCATCGTTGAGGGACTTGCCAGGCGTATTGTTTCAGGGGATGTTCCTGAGGGACTTAAGAACAAAAGCGTTCTACTGCTTGACCTGGGTTCACTTGTAGCCGGTACAAAGTACAGGGGAGAGTTTGAAGACCGTCTGAAGGCACTCCTTAAAGAACTGGAAAGGAAAGAAGGGGCGGTTATTCTCTTCATAGATGAACTTCACACACTTGTCGGTGCAGGCGCTGCTGAGGGTGCGATAGACGCTTCCAATATGCTGAAGCCTGCACTTGCCCGGGGTTCACTGAAGTGTATCGGGGCAACCACACTTGACGAATACAGAAAACACATAGAGAAAGACCGTGCTCTTGAAAGAAGATTTCAGGTGGTATTTGTAAAAGAGCCCTCCGTTGAGGAAACTATATCCATTTTAAGGGGACTGAAGGAGCGTTATGAGGTTCACCACGGAGTAAAAATAACAGACAGTGCACTTATCTCCGCCGCAATGCTCTCACACAGGTACATCTCCGGAAGATTCCTGCCGGACAAGGCGATAGACCTTATTGACGAGGCAGCAAGCCGTTTAAGGATAGAGGCTGACAGTATGCCTGTGGAGCTGGACGAAATAGAGAGAAGAATAAGGCAGGTGGAGATAGAGCGTCAGGCTCTGAAAAAAGAGTCAAGACCAGAGGTGAAAGAACGTCTTGTGCGTATTGAAAAAGAACTAAGCGGACTTGAAAAAGAGAGAACGAAACTTCGTACAAAATGGACAGAAGAGAAGAATGTAGTTGAAATTATCAGGAAGATAAAGGGTGATATTGAGTCAGCAAAAAACATTGTAGAGAGGGCAGAACGTGAAGGCGACCTGGGTAAGGCGGCAGAGTATAAATACGGGAAGGTTGTCAACCTGCAGAAAAGCCTGGAAGAGGAGACCGCAAAACTGAAGAAAATTCAGTCAAAAGAAGGCGGTCTGTTGAAAGATGAGGTAACTGAAGAAGAGGTAGCAGAGATAGTATCTAAGTGGACAGGTATACCCGTATCTAAAATGCTTGAGGGAGAGGTTGAAAAACTTTTAAAGATGGAAGACCGCCTTTCGCAAAGGGTAGTGGGACAGGATGAAGCTCTTGTTGCGGTCTCCAATGCGATAAGAAGAAACAGGGCTGGGCTTTCAGACCCCAACAGACCTATAGGCTCTTTTATCTTCCTCGGTCCCACGGGTGTGGGTAAAACCGAGTTGGCAAAGGCCCTTGCTGAGGTACTTTTTAGCGATGAAAACGCCCTGGTCAGGGTTGACATGAGCGAGTACACGGAGAAATTTTCTGTCTCACGTCTCCTGGGAGCACCTCCAGGGTATGTGGGTTACGAAGAAGGCGGACAGTTGACTGAAAGGGTGAGAAGAAGACCTTACAGTGTGCTGCTTCTCGACGAGATAGAAAAGGCACATACAGAGGTTTTTAATGTTTTACTGCAACTTCTTGACGAGGGACGTCTGACCGACGGACAGGGACGGACAGTGGACTTCAGAAACACCATTGTCATAATGACTTCCAATATAGGCAGTCAGTATATCACCATGTTTAAAGAGGAGTCTGCAATGAAAGAAAAGGTGACAGAGATTTTGAAAAACACCTTCAGACCCGAGTTCCTCAACAGGGTGGACGAGATTATCACCTTCGGGAAACTTAAAAAAGGAGACCTGTTAAAGATAGTGGACATACAGACTGCATACATTCAGAAACGTTTGAATGAACGTAAGATAAAGGTTAACTTCTCTGATGCGGCGAGGGAATACCTTGCCAACAAAGGGTATGATGAAGTCTATGGGGCACGTCCTCTAAAACGGCTGATACAGAAAGAGGTGGAGAATCCTCTTGCCTTAAAGGTACTTGCCGGAGAGATAAAAGAGGGCAGCACTGTGACTGTAGATATTCGGGGTCAACTCTTGACACTTGACAAAAAATAGGACTCTATCTGAGACAAACGTTTTCTTGTCTCCTGGTCCTGTTTTGCTTTTTCTTCAAGTCTTTTTACTGTCTTTAGTACGCCGGAGCCATCCTTGTAGCCAAAGTCTTTACCCACATCTACAAGGTGTTCTCCTGCGATGCGCACTCTTACCCAAATCTGGATCCTTTTGTCTTTTTCACTCTCTAACAATCTTGCAACTTCATTTTTCATATCACTGTGTTTTTTCTTTACCATCCATTTTTCTTCTTCCTCACCTTTCTTGTCTTTTATTATCTGTTGAACCTGTCTTGTCAGATTCTCCCCTCCCAATACGATGCCATGTTGAACATTGTCCCATACCCTTTCCACAGGTTTGTTAAACATCCTCCCAATAGATTCCCTATATACTTTCTGTGCAGACAATTTTTTATCTCCCCAATACTGAAGCCATGACATATCAAGCCACTTGGGTTCTTTTATTATCCCTGCATATGATTGATGACTACTCCATGGATACGAGTCCAGTATATGCATCTTTTCCATTGGTAATATGTCAGTTTTCTCCTTGGGCCGTACAGGATTAAGATGTATGTACAATGTAACAGTATATGCGTATCTGTCCGCCTCTATCAGAAGGGCTTTAAATCTGCCTTGAAATAAATGTCCATATC
The DNA here is from genome assembly GCA_964408175.1 of uncultured bacterium. Taxonomy (GTDB): domain Bacteria; phylum Ratteibacteria; class UBA8468; order B48-G9; family JAFGKM01; genus JAFGKM01. The sequence goes on along the minus strand of CAYOYL010000059.1, from coordinate 18,280 downwards.
TTTTATGACGCCGGTTGAAACGGACTGTATATGTAACCTGAAGCCAACCTATGGACTGTGAGAGATTCCCCCGGGGTGTCTCTACAACAAGATGGTAATGATTGGGCATCAGACAGTAGGTATGTATTGTAACTCCATATTGTCTTGCCATCTGGGCTAAGAGCATCAGGAATATTTGACGATCAGAATCATCATTAAAGATGATATTACCTTGATTCCCCCTTGCAGTTACGTGGTAGACTGCACCGGGAAATTGAATCCGTATTTGTCTGGACATAGATATATAATAGCGGGGTCAGGTTTTTATGTCAAGTGTCAAGAGTTGACCCCGTAGGAGGGAGAGATTTCTTTCGGTGGCACCGGTGTTTGCAAGGAGAACCTCATAGGCTCTTTCCCCTATCTTCCTGCAGATATCAGGGTTTTGCAGCAGCCGGGAGACCTCATAGTTGAGCCGTTCGTAGTTGTGTACCTCTATACCGCCTCCGCCTTCCTTGATTTTTTCCCACTCCTCTTTGAAGTGCCAGTTGTGGATTCCGAAGATAACGGGTTTTCTGAAGGCAGTGGGTTCTATGGGATTCTGCCCGCCCCATCTGTACAAACTTGCACCGACAAAGGCAAACTCACAGATACTGTAGAAACTGTTAAGTTCTCCGTAGGTGTTGACCACTATGACAGGATATTGTTTGTTTTGAGGCATGTCGCTGCGTTTTACATATTCAATCTTAATTTTTTGCAGGGTTCTGTAGATGTCTGTCTTGTCAAGATACCTCGGGACTATCACGACCGTGACATCGCTGAATCTTTTCAGTATCTTTTCCGCAATATCCGCAACAGGTTTTTCTTCCGCAGGGTGCAGGGAGCCGAATACCACAACCCTCCTGTTTTCATCTATTCCGAGTTTTTCTCTGACCTGCGCGGGGTTGACGGTCTTGCTCATCTCATAGGCAAGGTCAAACTTCATGCTGCCCACTATCTTAATGGCGTTTTTGTCTGCCCCCAGATATATGAGTCTTTCGGCTTCTTCCTGTGTCCTCATAGTTATTGCTGAAAAGAGAGGCAGAAGTCTTTTTGAGAAAAACCGTATTTTCCTGTATTTTGAAAAGGAAAAGGGGGATATGCGTCCGTTTAGGAGAAGAACCGGTATTTTTTTGTCAGAGGCGATTTTTAACAGACTCGGCCATAGTTCAGTTTCAATAATTACGATAAGTTTGGGATTAATCTTTTTTATTGCCCGCTTCATAACGGGGTAAAAGTCAATGGGGAAAAAAAGGTGCTGTATCCCGGGAACTTTTGTTTCTGCAACGCGCCTGCCTGTCTTGGTTGCCAGAGTAACGAGGATATTTTCATTTTTTTGCCTCTGAAGTTTTTCAATCAGAGGGGTGACAGAAAGAAATTCGCCTATGGATACCGTGTGCAGCCAGATATTTTTCTGTTTTTTCAGTCTTTCAAGGGTTTTCCTGTCGTATACAGATATCCGTTCTTTCCAGTCACCCGGAAATTTTCTGTCGGGTTTTACCTTACGCCAGATGAATGGCAGGGACACAACTACTGACAGCGCCAGCAGTAGGTTATAAACAGCCAGATATATATAGAACATTGGATTTTATCAAAAAACCAGTTCAAGCGTGAAAATCTGATATGGGGTAATATTCAGTTTTAATCCACTGTTTTTTGGTCCGGTTACTCTCTTCTGCCTGCGTTCAGCCGCATCAGTAAGATAAGCCTCTTTAAGAGTTTTCGCAAACTCAATCTCAACATTCTGTTTTTTACCTTCAACCTCTACCAGCCGTAGTATGTAAGAGTTTCTTCCTTCTGTCTCTTTGAAACAGGACGGCAGTACATCCCCTTTGATTGTAAAGGGATGCATTGACTGAGGACTTCCTTCGCCTGATACAACCACCGGGGGCATGCTGTATTCTCTGGCGGCTTTCATTATCTTTAGAACATCTGCCTTGCCGAAAAACAGGCGGTATGAAATCCTGTGTGAACCGCTGTCTGTTACAGCATCAGGTTCATAGGGATTTCTTAAAAGCGTAAGAGAGATGTTATTCCCGTCAGTGTGGTATCCATGTTTATTTTTGTTGAACAGTGCGGTCCAGTATCTGCCGCTGTTAAACCCGGCCCACTTCAGTGCCGGATATTCCTTGGGCATAGGTTCTCTCTGGACAACGCCGAACGGGACCTCAAAAAAGGCTTCAGGGTTTTTCATGCTCACGCTAAAATTCACCCTGAGCAGCGGAACTCCGTCCTTATTATTCCCCTGCTGTCTCCAGTCTATTTCGTTTTCAAAGTCAATGAAAGGGAAGTCCCTGTAAAGTATGATTCTCTGCAATATGTCAGAATCCATATATTTTCTTTTGATAGAGACGGTTGTGTAAAATCTGTTCTCTTTTGTTTCAATACCTTCCGCATCAAGAAGGTTGTCAACGCGGTACAGGTTGCCTATTATCCAGGCGCTCATGTGGTGCGGCTTTTCCCACGAAACGCTCAGGAGGTTCCCTGCTTTTTCTGCCCACCATGACGTCGGGTCCTCATTGATAGAATGGAGGGTATACAACACCTCGCATCTATTCTTTTTGTCATAGAGTGCCCTTATAAGTCCTGTTTTCTCATCTATCCTCAACCTGTAGAATTCGTTTTCATATTCGTCACCGGTATGTTTGATGCCGCTGCCGGAATCGGATTTCACATTCTTCAGGGAGATTGTTTTATAACCGTAACCGGGAATATCCTCCGCTGTAAAAAGGGTTCCCTTGTCTTTTTCCGCAGGCAGGTTGATTATGGAGGTTCTCCCCCACCCGAGAGGATTGAAAACAGTAATCTTATTATCTTCCGTTTTTTTGTCTGAAAGAAGTCTTTGCATCCCCTGTCTTATAAAGATTTCTGCCTTATCCCTCACCTCTTCAGCCAGTCTTGCGGAATATTCATAGGAGGAGTGGATAGCAGAACCGTCAAGGATGTCGTGGAACTGGTTAAATAATGCCTTTTGCCAGAGTTCTTCCATTCCATTGTCAGAGATTTTCTCATCCCTGATAGAGTTGAGGGCTCTTAAGGTCTCAAGCGTAAAGAGAATGTTTTCGCACTCTCTGTTGGCCTTCTTTATATCTGAATGCGTGGTGTAACAACCTTCAAATATGGTATTGAGTTCTCCCGTGATTAGAGGCAGTTTGTCCCGGTATTTCTCAACGGTTTTGAAGTACTTCCTGGTGGTTGAAAACTCCAGTGATGGGAAGGCAGGCTTTTCTTCCATACGCCTTTTCCTCTTTATGTCTGCTTCCGTAGGGCCTCCTCCGTGGTCTCCCACACCATAAACAAAGAGAAGGTCTTTTATTTTATACCTGTTGTAGTATTCAATAAGCCCGGGAAGTAAGGTTGATGGTCTGATGCTGTTATTATAGATGCTGTTAAATGCAATAAGTTCTTTACCGTCCCTGCCCTGCCAGCGGAAAAGAGGCAGGCCCTTACCGCATCTCATAAAGTAGTAGTACCTCATACCGGCGCTGTTCAAAAACGTAGGGGTCGTGACAGGATGTCCAAAGGTGTCAGGTGACCAGAATACATCCGTTGTTGTATTGAATTTCTCCGAGGTATACCTGTCTGCATAAAGTATCTGTCTGACTATGCTTTCTCCGTCAGCCATGTTTATATCCCCTTCTACCCATGTGGCAGCAGTGACATCCCACCGTCCCTCTTTTACCTTCTCCTGTACCTTTTTAAATAGAGGTTTGTTGCGGTCTTCCACTATTTTGTATATATGCGCCTGGCTCTGCGAAAATGTCAGGTCAGGGTATCTCTCCATCAGTTTATTCACCGTTTCAAAGTCTCGCAAACAGGTATGAACCGTATCCTCGTAACTCCACAGCCAGTTCATATCAATATGAGCATGCCCTATAAGATGAATCCGAAATTTTTTAGCATCTTTTCTAAAAACCTCAAGGATTTCTTCTGCTTTTCTTATCTCGTTTAGCACCCTGTCCCACTGCCTGTTTTGAATATCTTCAGGGTTAAGAGCGTCCGCGGCATCTTCTACGTATTTTTTGAGGCGGCCGTTCTTTTTTTCTTCTGATATCTTTGAGGCAAACCTTAACTGGTAAAGGATTGAATTCAACTCAAAAAGGATATCCTCTATCTTGTCAATACTCAGTTTTGCCCAAAAAAATCCCAGGCCGTCACCTCCCGGAGTTTTGAATACAACGAGGTGTTTCTCACCTTTTTTTGCTTTTTGTATGAAGGGAAAAGGCGTGGCAATCTTGTCTGCCCAGTACCTGTGTCCGTAGACTTTTTCCCCGTCAATAAAGAGTTCCACTCCCGAGGGGAAAATGAAGGTTAGTTCTACATTGCTGTTTTCTACAGGTATCTCTTCTATCGCTTCGGGCAGGGTTATGAGGCTCCTGAAGTATGCAACTCCATCCTTCATTGACCACTGCACAGCTCCTTCTTTTTCTTCCCAGTTTTTATCGTCTATCCCAGGGAGTTCTCCTTTTTCAATGCCCTGTTTGAACCTCCATCTCGTAAGGGACATCTGCCCATCTATTTTCCCCTGCAGGGTTTTTACCTCTTCTTCCCAGAGTTTTAGAGTATCCATGCAGTCTCCTTTCTTCCAATTATTCCCTATATTAAACTTTATCTGCCTGCAAAAGTCAAGATTCCTGAATGCAGGTGAAGGGAATATGTTGAGGAAGTATCTGAAAAACAACCTGTATGTCGGATAAACCTGTTCTTTGACTTGTCTGGTATGTGATATAATCTCATAAACTCTGGAGGTGTTTCATGAATGTAATGGAAGATTTTTCAAGGCTTCAGATGCAGAGGGAGATTGTTGACAGGTGCAGAAGGTGCCTTGAAAAAGGAGAACTGAGGCGTAAAGGAGTCTCTAACCGCAGTGAATGGGAGGCGGTTAAAAGAAGATATCTGAAAACAATCAGGGATGCCTTTCACCCCTCACTCTTCAGCCGTGATGAGAGGTTGAATGTCAAACCTGTCTCAGAGTATAAGCGTAAAAATTACAGGATACAGAACGTTCTTTATGAGTCTCTTCCGGGATGGAGGGTGAATGCCACTGTCTATCTGCCTCTCAAGGAGGGGACATACCCCGCTGTCATCTGTCCCACCGGCCACAGCAGTAAGACCTTTAAGAGCTATCAGCACTCGGCACAGGTCTTCGCACGAAACGGATATATCGCGGTCTCTTTTGACCCGCCGGGATGTTCCGGGGAACTGAAGGAGTTGAACAACCACTTTACCAACGGGTTGGTTGGATATCTTACAGGAGCATGGAGCAACACCCACTTTGTGCTGGATGCCGTACGTTCAATAGATTATATCCTGACCCGCCCCGATGTTGACAGGAAAGCAGGCATCTCCGTTACAGGGGTCTCCGGAGGCGGTTGCACCTCCATATATACAGCGCTGGTTGACAGACGTGTCTCCTTTCTGGCTCCTGTCTGCTGTCTTTCCTCTCATGAGCAGCTCCATTTTTCCGACCTGTATACCAGTTGTCCTGAGCAGTTCGGGCCCGGGGTTATGGCAGATGGTATCGGTTATACAGACCTTATATCTGCTCTTGCTCCGCTGCCTGTACTTATAGTGGGGGGAAGACTTGATGAGGCATTTGATTACAGACATACAGAAATTCTCTATGAAGATGTTCAGAGGATATACGGGATTTACGGGAGCGGGGATAAGGTGGGACTCTATATTCAGAAAGACAGCGGTCATGCCTATACCCCTGAGATGGCGGGAGAGGTGGTGCGGTGGATGAACCGGTTTATCAGGCATGAAGAGAGCGAGCCGGAACCTCTGAAAGAGGAAGACCTTGAGATGGTTGACCCTGAGATGCTGAGGTGTATGCCCAACAATAAAACAAATATGTATACCTTTAACCGTCAGATTGGTGAGGAACTTCAGGAAAAAAGAGAAAAGATGAAGAAGATGTCTGCGGGTATCCTGCGTGACAGGGTGCGCCTTGTTTTAGGACTGGGGCATTCCGGATTTACCGGGTATGTTGTAAGCCGGGAAAAGAATGCACCTGTAAGATGGGCACACAAGATTGAAAAGGTTGCGATACATACCACGGAAGATACTTTTATACCAGGACTTCTTTATAGAAGGGTGGATGCACAAAAGCGAAGACCAGGCCTTCTTTTCATTGACGAGGCAGGCAAGTGGAGCGGATTTAAAAACGGAGGTTTCCTTTCTGTCGCAGGGCGTTTTACACTGCGGGAGGATGAGTCTTATGAACCGGTTATCCTGAGTATAGACGTCAGTGGACTGGGGGAACTTGCCCCGCAACCTACCTCTTATGATATGGCTTCATGGAATGATATAGAAAGAATCCTCACATACCTTTCCGTTGCGGCATCATGCCCGGTAATGGGGCTCAGGATAAGGGATGCAATGTATGCGGTAAATTATCTCAGGTCCCTGGAGGGGGTTGATGCCGACAATATTATTGTTGCAGGCAGGGGTATCGGAGCAATTACAGCCCTGCACGCTGCATTCTTATCAGGACACACCTGTCGTCTGGTTCTCTGGGATATGCTTAGCAACTACAGGGCAATGACTGAAAGGTTCCCCTTTACATGGCCCCAGAGTGTCATCATCCCGGGTATCCTCAGGGTATATGACCTGCCCGAACTTTTAAGATATATCAGCGGGGAGGTGTTGATTTTAAACCCCCGTGATGCCGCACGTAACAAGATTACAGATGCTTCTGCCAGGAAACTCTATGGGGAAACAAAAGATATTCATATTGTTACAGAGAAGGAGGAGGGTTTTGCCGAGCAGAAATTCATACAGTTTGTTCACAATCTGAACAGTAGATAATAAAGGATACGGGATGGATACAGGCGTTCCAGGAAAAGATGCATCAGAGCATTATCCGGTCCCTGTTGTATGGGATGTACCCAGCCGCTCTTCCTCAGGCTCTATGCCTCTGGGCAACGGGGACATAGGTCTGAACGTATGGGCTGAAGAGGATGGGGACCTGCTTTTCTATATAGGAAAGACAGACTCATGGGATGAGAATGGCCGCCTGCTTAAACTCGGACGTATAAGAATATCTCTTTTGCCCAATCCGTTTTCAAAAGGGCTGCCCTTCAGACAGATACTGCATACAGCGGAAGGTTATATAGAGATAGTTGCAGGCAGGGACAGAGAAGAGGTGAATCTGCGTCTGTGGGTTGATGCAAACCAGCCGGTGGTACGCGTGGAGATTCATAGTCCCTGCTCTTTTTCAGTACGCGCATCTCTTGAACTCTGGCGTAACGAAAAACGCGATATGGAGAAGGCAGAATCCCATTGCCCCATAGGCTTACGTTCTCCTGATGAATATGAACATGTCCATCCTGATAATCTCTTACCAGTGGATGAAAAGACCGCAGCATGGTACCACCGCAACATCGGGTCATGCTGGGAATCCACGCTGAAGCATCAGGATTTGGCTTCGTGGGTTTCAAAGGGAAAAGACCCTCTGTACAACCTTACCTTCGGTGGGTTGATGTGCAGCAGGGAGATGGTAAAAGATAGAGGTTCTACCCTCGTTACAGAGAAACCGCAGAGGCGTGCAGTCTTGAGTGTGCATATTCTCACAGCACAGACGTCAACCATAAATGAATGGTCCACAGCGTTACAGAGACAATCTGTTGAAAGTGATGCCGTGCCTCTTGAGTCATCTTTTGCCATGCATGTTGACTGGTGGCATAGATTCTGGGAAAGGAGTTGGATAAACGTTTCAGGGACACAGGAAGCCGGTGTGGTATCGCGTGGATATCAACTACAGCGTTTTATCAATGCATGTGGCGGGCGCGGCAGGTTCCCCATAAAGTTCAACGGCTCCATCTTCACGGTTGATGCACGCGAACCCAACGAAAATTACGATGCCGATTACAGAAGGTGGGGTGGCGGTTATTGGTTTCAGAATACCCGTCTTGCCTACTGGGCAATGATAAACAGTGGTGACTTTGACCTTATGGAGCCGCTGTTTCGGATGTATATTGAAGCCTTGCCTCTTGCCCTTGAACGTTCCATGTTATGTTTCGGGATAGAAGGCGGTGCTATGTTTCCTGAGACGATGACTTTCTGGGGCACATATCTGAACTCCAACTATGGCTACAGCCGCGGTGGCCTTCAACAGGGTCTGAGTGAAAACACCTATATAAGATTCTACTGGCAGGGGATGTTGGAACTGCTGGCTATTCTTCTTGATGCCTATGCGGTCTCCGGTGACAGGGGGCTACTGCATGAAAAACTGCTGGTGCTGGCTCCTCCGTTCCTGAGATTCTACCGCGGGTACTATAAACTGCGGGATGATGACGGCAGGATGTTGCTGAAGCCGTCGCAGGCTCTTGAAACCTGGCAGAAGTCTGTAAACCCTGCCCCGGATATAGCAGGACTGCAGCGGGTGCTTGATGGGTTGTTGAGACTGCCTGAAACCGAAGTACCTTCAGGACTTCGCAATGAATGGATAGAGATGAGGCAGATTATCCCTGTTCTACCTACACGCTCTTACCTATCATACAAAAGGAGGGTGGTAATCCCCGCTTTGCAGTATGATGACTACCGCAACAGTGAGAATCCGGAGATGTATGCCGTCTTTCCCTACCGTATCTACGGTGTGGGCAAACCTGATATAGAGACAGGACTTGATACATGGAATGCCCGTTATGTCAAGGATACAGGCGGCTGGCGGCAGGATGCCATTCAGGCAGCCATGCTTGGTCTCTCTGATGAGGCAAGAGTGGCAGTGGTCAAGAATTTCTCCAGTACCCACCCCGGCAGCCGTTTCCCTGCCTTCTGGGGACCGAACTTTGACTGGATTCCTGACCAGGACAATGGTGGAGTGGCGTGTATAGCCCTACAGAGAATGCTCATACATTATGACAACGGCAGGATTTTGTTATTCCCTGCATGGCCTCAGGACTGGGATGTGGACTTCAAACTTTATGCACCGGGCAGGACCACGGTAGAGTGTTCATTTCGCAACGGCAGGATAGAATTTTTAAGGGTATCCCCAGAATCACGGCTTGGAGATGTTGTCGTTATGAATAAAAAATAGATGAGGGAAAAGGAGATGGCATGAAACTGAATCAGCATCCGCGGCTTTATATCAGTCAGAAGGATTTGGCCCGTCTTAAAAACCAGCCTGAAACGCCTTTTATCAGGATGTCCAGTCAGTGGGTAGCAGAAAATGCCGAAGAATGGGTAAAGATGCCCCGGCTGACCTTCAACCCTGATACGCACAACTCGCTTCTCGTCCGTGCAAGAGAGGTTCAGGAGAGGGTCTTAACCCTGCTTGTACGCTGGCGTCAGACAGGCGAGAGCCGCTTCCGCGATGCCGCCCTCGCCTACATTCGCATTATTGGCGGTTGGAAGTGCTGGTCATGGATTACATGGCGTAAGGGGGACTGCCGCCCTGCTGCAATATATGACCTGAGTTACGGAGAGAACTCTGCCACACTATCTGTTGCCTATGACCTGCTTTACGATACGCTTTCATCTGCAGAAAAACGACTCTTTCATGATATTGCACTCCGGTGGTCTTTTGCCTCAGGTATTGTGCACTGCAAACCGCGGGCAGCCTGGTGGTTCGGCAGGCCTGACAGCAACTGGAATTCGGTCTGTGCCGGCGGGCTGGGGATGTTGTCTCTTGCTATGTACGATGAGATACCCATAGTTAGGCAGATTTTGCCGCGTGTGGAAAGGTCCATAGCATCCTTTATGAACCACCTTGACAGGACATCCGGTGCCTGGCCTGAAGGCATCGGTTACTGGAACTACGGTATGAGATATGCCTTTATGTATCTGTTGAGCCGCGAAAATGCCACGGGTCAAAGGCACCCCCTGATGCAGTTGAAGGGGACTTACAAGACACTGGAGTTTCCACTGGATTTTACGCCTAACGGGCAGCCCTGCAGCTTCGGCGATGCGAACAGGTGGACTCCACTGCCCTTTCATTACGCAGCAGCCCGCAGGCTCCGTAACGACTCAGTGATGCAGCGGATGGACACCATACTGCGGAAAAAACCTGAGGCTGCATGCGGGGGAAACTGGGCATCTGCTGCCGAATGGCTCCTTTTCCACGACGGGCGGCTTAAGTCCATGCGTCCGATGGAGAAAAGAACAGGCGCCAGATTGTACAGGGGCGTTGACTGGGCAGTGGTTGCAGACCGCTGGCCTGAGCCGGGACTTTATGTCTCTGTCCGTGGTGGAACAACGAAGGTACCCCATGGGCACTGTGACCTTTTCAGTTTCAACATTGTGGTGAAGGGCGAAAAACTCATCAGCAGTGAAGGTAATTCAGAGTATCTTGATACCACATTTTCGCCCCGCAGATATGACCTGCCGGATATCAATGCCCAGTACAAAAATACAATTATGATTAACGGGGTGGGTGTACCATATGGGGCATCTCTGAAATCTACCCGTATATTCAACCATACAGGTATATCAGGTGTGCATCTTGAAGGAGCCGGTGTTATGGGTACTTCGCGGGATAGTGAATCAACCCCGGAGTTCTGTGCCCGCCTCGTACTCCTACTGAAAAATCAGGCTTTTCTTGTGGTTGACAGGGTTGTGACCCTTCATCCAGCGAGGGTTGAAAGCCGTTTACATACACATGCGGAGGTACACAGTCTGTCATCAAAAGGTGCCTGTTTGAGAGGCAGGAGTGAAAAGATGCGGCTTGCTTTTGCCGCCAGTGTTCCCTGTCTGCTTGCCCGGTCTATGACGGCACCAATAAACCCGTCCTCAGAGCCGGCACAGATGCTGCGCTGGTGTACGGAAGGACTGCACAAGGATGTAGTACTTGCTGCCGCGGCTGTTCCCGGAACTGCATCAGCAGGGATTACAATAGTTAAAGAGAAGGGGGTAATTACAGTTGACGTCAGGTTCCATAAAAAGACAGTGAAGGTTGAGTTATCGGAAAAACTCAAGTTTTTAAGGGTCGTATAAATGTATTATAACTCCCTTACGTAGAATATCTGGTGCCAGCTTTCTTCAAACCCGGCAGACTCGTACATCTTTCTTGCAGGGATGTGTTTTCTCGTCGTAATGACAAAAACTCCTTTCATCCCCTCTCTTTTCAGTTCATCAAGTACGGCCCTGTGTAGTTTGCTGCCGATACCCCTGCCGCGGTAGTCCGGGTGTACAGCGTTGTTTCCGACCTCCCCTATTTCTCTCTCTCTGAAAATGATATATGTGGCATAACCAATTGTTCTACCATCCTCTTCAGCCACAAAAATCCAGTCAGGATGGGCGTTTATAAACTCTTCAATTTCCGCCGCCTTGTATTCATACCATCTTTTGGGCCTTATCCCGAACCTCTCTTCCAGCACCTGAGCAAAGGCATAACCGTTCCAGCAATCTTCGGTCATTGCAAGAATCTGGCGGGCATCCTCTTTTTTGAATTTTCTTATCTCCATTACCTGTTCCCCCCGGCACCGTAAACATCTCTTTTAAAAAGTACCAATAAATTCTATAATAAACAGGTGAGGTATTCAAACTGAGGTCCCGACGCACCCCTTGAAAATGGGGATATATTGAGGAGGAGGAAGAAAATGTCTGCTCTACATGGGATAGAAAAAATTGCAGGTGGATGGAGGCTTAAGGGCGGCAACCTTGTGCTGGATATAGAGAAGGGTTCAGGAAATATGAAAGGTCTTGTTGTAAAAGATGGTGAGGAGTTTGTCTGGACAGAGCAAAAGGGTGAGGTTAGTGTCTATGACGACAGAATGGAAAGGAGGTTTTCAGGCAAAGACGTCAAGAACGTCAGGTTTGAACTCAAAGAGGAAACATTGGTGCTCTATAAGTCTTTCAAGGATGCACCATGGATGCTGACTGAGAAGTACAGAGTTGAAGATGATACCATACACTGGACTGCACAACTGGAGATGGACAAGGGGGACTTTCGTTCCTGCTCAATCGTCTATTCTGTACCATGGCCACAGCCGGCATTCAGGATATCACTGTGGGCGGCAAAGGAGAATATGCCTTCTCAACTCAACCGCTTTGGCGGATTTGCCTTTGAGTACGGGGAGATTACCAGCGGGATACTCATACCTGCCCTGTGTGCTTACCGCAAGGATAAAAAAGATGCAGGGATACTTCTTACCATGCCGTTTGATTTTAAGACGCCGCGTTTCCGTTTTGTGGGGGGTTACCGTGACCCCTCTCTAAATGTAAGATATGACTGGCTTGCGCTGAAGGCAAAAAAGCCGGCAAATGCAAGCCTTTTGCTCAGAGCCTCTTCGGGCGGATGGCGTCCGTCACTCGGGTGGCTGTACCAGAGATTTAACGAGTACTTTGAACCCCGTTCCAGCCTTATCCATAAACTGTGGGGCGGACACGTATGCGGTGGGTCTCATGTGCCGCTGAAAAAAGCGCGCATAATGGCGGAGTTAGGACTTAAGTGGCATGAGATTCATGGACACTTCCCTCTATATGGTAACTACCACCCCGAGGTTGAGGAGTGGACGAGCGGCCATTATTATCAGGACAAAAGGAAGATAACCGTGGGTATCATCAAGCGGAGCATAAAGACCCTGCATAGTGTGGGCTCTGCGGCACTGCCATATATACAGGTCTCTGGTGACGGGGATGACAAACTGCCGGAGCATCTTTTAAGGAGTTCTCTTATCCGTGATATCTATGGGGAGAAGATTTCTGCATGGCGCGGTACGCATCTGATGAACTCCGACCCCTCACTGCCGTTCGGGAAAGATGTAACAAGACAGATAAAAGGCATGGCTGCAAGATATCCAGAGATGGACGGGGTGTTTCTGGACCAGGCGTGCTACAACTTTCTGGATACTGCACACAGCGACGGTATCACGGCTGTCAACAACCGTCCTGCATATATGAGCGGTCTCAACTACCTCCCTCATCTTGAGTTGCTCTCTCAACTTTTGCATCCAGAAAAGGTTATCATAGGCAATGGCCCGTTTGGCATAGGACTGATGAAGTATATTGACGGTTTTATGGCGGAGGGAAGCGGGTGGTTGTGCGGACACATGCAGTATTATGCACTTGCAAAGCCGATGTTTTTCCTTGTCTATGACAGAAATGACCGTGCCATAGAAAAGATGTTTCAGAGTTGTCTTGTATATGGCTCCGGATATACGAGTTATCCTGAGGCTTTTGAGTCTTCAAAAGACATCTATGAACTTTATACGCCACTGCTGCAACTGCTATACAGGCGGCGGTGGGTTTTTGACAGCAACCCGATTGAGATGCCTGTTGGTTTTCAGGGTAACCTTTTTGTAAATCCTGAGGGCAATCTTGTGGCGAGCATCGTCAGCGATATGGAGAGATATCCCCGGAGAAGGTTGGCACAGGGGAACATCAGTATAAATTCAAAGGGTGTAAATAACATTCGCAGGGTTGTTCTTAATGAACTGGGAGAAAAGCCAAAGAGTATACCATTTTCTGTTAAAAACAGTAACCTTCAGTTTGACATCCCAGGCAAGACAGTATCTGCTGTTGCCGAACTACACAGGGAGAAAATCTGATATGATAAGAGTGAGATTTGCACCGAGCCCGACAGGATACCTGCATATAGGGAATGCCAGAACTGCATTGTACAACTACCTTTTCGCAAGGAAGAGCGGCGGCAGTTTCATCTTGAGGATTGAAGATACCGATGCGGAACGTTCGGCAAAAGAGTACGAAACTGCACTGTTGGAAGACCTCAGGTGGTTCGGCCTGGAGTGGGACGAGGGTCCCGATGTTGGAGGTGACTTTGGTCCTTACAGGCAGATGGACCGCCTTGATACGTACAAACAATTGGCGGAGAGACTGCTGAGGGAGGGTAAGGCATACAGGTGCTACTGTACAAAAGAGGAGATAGAGGCAAGGAATAAGCAAGCAGGCAAAAATGTTTCTGCAGGCTATGACAACAGGTGCAGAGACCTGACAGAGGATGAGGTCGCCAGATATGAAGCAGAGGGCAGGAGACCTGTTCTTCGGTTTAAGGTGCAGGATAAGACCGTAAAGGTAGATGACCTTATCAGGGGTGGGGTTGTCTTTGAGGGTGAGCACATACCTGACTTTGTCATTATGAAGTCGGACGGCCTGCCGACATTTCACTTTGCCGTGGTTGTTGATGACTACCTGATGAAGATTACCCACGTGATAAGGGGTGAAGACCACCTTTCAAATACGCCCAAACACATAATGCTTTTTGAGGCGTTGGGTGCACCCATACCCCAGTTTGCACATATGTCTATGACCCTCGGACCAGACAAGACGCGTTTGAGCAAGAGGCACGGAGCAACCTCGGTACGGGCTTACAGGGAGGAGGGTTACCTGCCTGAGGCGTTCTTCAACTACATATCTTTGCTGGGCTGGGGGACAACAGAGAGTCAGGATATCTTTTCAAAAGAAGAGTTGATACAGGCTTTTTCTATTGAGAGGTGCCAGAAGTCAAGCGCGGTCTTTGACCCGAACAAACTTTTGTGGATGAACGGACACTACATAAGACAGACAACGCCGAAAAGGATTCTGGAGTTATCAATCCCCTTTCTTGAAAAGTCAGGGATTGTCAAGGATAAACTGGCAGGGGATGATTTTGCATACCTTGAGAAGGCGGTTGCACTTGAGCAGGAAAAGATAAAACTTTTGAAAGACGTTCCGTACCACGTCGGATTTTTTGTCAGAGAGCCTGAATATGAGGAGAAGGCGGTAAGCAAGTACCTTACACAGGATGGTAAAAAGGTGCTCTCTGAGGTACTTGCTGTTCTTGAGGGGTCTAAAGACTGGACGGTTGTTTCCCTTGAGGAGACAATAAGGCGTTTCTGTGAGGGGAAGGGTTACAAGGTGGGTGATGTCTTCCATCCTGTCAGGGTGGCGGTCAGCGGGAAGACAAAAGGACCTGGACTTTTTGAGATGCTTGAACACCTCGGCAGGGAAAAGGTAATAGAGAGGATAAAGAAGATTATAAATCCCCCTTTCCCTCTCCCCTCACTTGAGGGGAGAGGATTAAGGTGAGGGTGAGGAGACAAGAGAGAGGAGATATACGATGATAACGAAGAAAAAAGCAGAGGAACTGAAAAAAAGGTCTCTGGCGTTGCTTGAAAAGGCAGGCATTGTTATCACGGACAAGGAGTATGATGGGATGGAAACAGCCGACCTCGGGCTAAGCATGCCTGAGGCGATAGGCCTGCAGATAGTCGTTTACGAGAACAACGACCGTTACTGTGCGAAGGAACTGATGCTGATTCCCCGTCAGACCTGCCCTGAACACAGACACCCGAGGGTCTCAGATTCAAACCCCGGCAAGCAGGAGACCTTCAGGTGCAGGTACGGGGAGGTATACCTCTATGTGTCCGGTGAACCTGTAAAAAACCCGAGGGCTGTCCTGAAAGAGAGAAAGGAGTACTTTACCGTTTGGCATGAGATAGTTCTTAAACCCGGTGACCAGTACACCATTCCCATTAATACGCTTCACTGGTTCCAGGCAGGAGATGAGGGTGCGGTTGTCTCGGAGTTTTCTTCCACCAGTTCTGACGAGACTGACGTATTCACAGACCCCGCCATCAAGCGAGCCCCAGAAATCCAGTAATAAATAAAATTATTTTCTCCTGTTGATATATCGCTATTCCCATAAGATGCTGTAAATCCTAAAGTTTCTTGCAGGTACCTCAACAGGAAGCGAAATATCCGTTTCCTTTCCTGTTTCTTCGTTCACCGCTGTGACCTTTTTACCCTTAAGGTCATTTAATCTGAGACTGAAAGACGTGTTTTCGGCGGACCAGTTACCTGTGATTACCAAACGTCTTTTCTCCCCTCCCCATCCATAATAACTGATGAGTATATCTTTTCCTTCCGTAGATATTTCTTTCTGGCGCCAGTATGGATGGAATTTGGCATCGTTGATATTGTTTCTGTCCAGTATTTCCCAGATAACATCTGCCGGTACGTACATACCACCGCTCAGGGGTATATCATGCAGCAGACATGCGGTGAGAAGAGGTCTTGTCAGCCGCATACGTTCTTCATCTTTCTTTTCCCGCATCATCTGAAACAAGGGATATCCTCTTTGTATCATCGCCAGAAACTGGACAGCACTTCCTATTACAGGAGACCTGTAACTGGACTGCCATCTCTCAGGAGGGATGCTGTCTACATAGTAGTTATAATCGCGGGGAACGACGTGCATGAATTCCTCACCCGGGTTTGTAACATCCACAAAACTCATAACTGGCGGAGAAAATAAGTCCCACATATGAACGTATAAATACCCGCCGGGTTCGTTAGTATGAATTATTTTATAAAGCCGTTCATACATTTCCCGGAGAGCAAAGGTATTATAACTTTCAGGAAAACGGTCTTTGTCAAAAACATCTATTCTCCGACAGCCGTGCCGCGCATTATCGCAGAAACCAGGTCCTCCACCGTCAAGATAAATACCCTTGAATCCGTATTCACGCATTGCCCTGCCTATATAATAGGTAAGGTAATCGGCAAACCCGCTTGCAGGGCAGGCGGTTCCCAGGTAAAACACCTTACCCTGATATTCAGTGCGGTATGAGGGAGCCAGATGTCTTCCTGACTGGGTTCTCTGCCACACTGAACCGTAGTAGTCAGAAATAGGGTTGTTTGTAGCCAGTTGATTCGCAAGAGCGTAGGGTACACAACCCACTCCTTTCTTCCTGTATCTATCAAGAATTTTCCGTGCCTCTTCAGGATAAAGAAGTTCAGTTAATACACTCTGGCTTACCCACCACATTCCTTTCTCATGGGACCATCCTGTTATCTGAAGGGTCTGTCCGGGCAGACCATATCCTTCAGCGTGTATCTTCCTCCAGTCTTTGCGGGGCAGTTTACCCGGGGTTGCCATCACTGCAAGTAAATAATCCGCCTTCGTATCCAGTATGACAGGTGTGGAGATTATTTCCGCCTGTATGACAGATGCACCTTCCTGTTTGAGCATATGTATAGGTTTTCTGCCCGGGGGATAGACCCAGTTGGCATCGGTATCCGTGAGTACGCAAAAACCGACAGTATCGTTGGTCAGCCATGCAGTGGGGAATGTGTTTAAAACAGTTTTATCCTTTTCCGTCCATTCGTGGTTGTATGTCGGTGTTAATGCATAACTGGACGTTTGTTCAGGTACCTCTGACTCAACGCTGAAAGAATCTATCTGTACAGAGCCTTTAACCGGTGACAGGCTGAAATTTACACGGACCAGTCCGTCGTAGTCTATCCTGCGCCTCCATGTCATTTCAAGGTTCGCCTCGTTTGAACGGTGTACCCCCTCTGTTATTATCCTGTCAGGACTGACTTCTATCTCCCTTGATGAGACAGGGGTTAATTGATACTCTTTTCCGTCTGTTTTCACTATTATCGTCGTATTTAAAAGTACAGGTATATCCTGACTCCATGCTTTTTCGGGAAAGGGGTTACCGCCAAACCTATACCTGTGGTAACGGGTTCTCACGGTGTCGGCTTCTTTCTTTATCTCCGTCCAGGGGGCAGGAACATAACGCTCCAGTCCCTTCCTGTCCTGCAGAAATACAGGGGACGGCCTTTCAAATATCTGCTGCTTCTTGTATTTTTCGCTGCCTGCGGTTAGACCTAATCTGACATTATACTTCCCAACGGGAAGTTCTTCTTTAAAAGGCACGGTCATTTTTGTTGAAAATGTCTCAGCCCGCTCTTCCTTCAGTCCGTAGATTTTTTTACTTTCACCTTCTTCTATTATTGCCGTGAGTACTACCCTTCCTTCTTTCATGTCAAGGGAGTGGCGTTCCTCCAGTCCGCGCATATCCACGTCTATCCCTATTTCCCGGCGGTCACTGTGGCAGACGAAACTGAAGTCAAACGGTTCTTTTATGTATATCAACGAACTGTAGTCAAAAAGAAGGTCATTGTTTTTTTCCGAATAACCCTTTATTGACAACAACCCCTCTTTCATAAATGGTATTTTTTCCTGCAATTGTTTACTTCCTTCAAGGTATATCTCTTTTGTTATTGCCGTTTCTTTTTCATTTCCTGGAAGGACGTTAAGGTAAAACCTGAGATTCCTTTCAGCAGGACTTTCCATTATGCTGTTTAGCCTGCCGTAGAGAATGTTTTTGCCTAACCGGTTGATGCGCACAGCCGTATCATCCTGTCTGAGCAGGAGTGTTCCCATTGTTTCAGAAAAAGCACTTTTGCCCGGTACGGATGACCATGAGAGCCATCTTTCAAATGCTCCTCCCAGCCTTGCATCGGATGGACGGTGCATCCCCATATTTACCTCTATTGCGGTTGTTTCCAGCGGGTCTATCCCGAGTTCTTTCAG
>CAYOYL010000058.1:0-2406 GCA_964408175.1 uncultured bacterium | reverse complement strand
AGGAGCCATCACTGTGGACAAAAAAAGCGGTGTCGCAGTGATTGACAAAAACGGTTGTACCGACTGTGAGGTCTGTTTAGAGACCTGCCCTCAGGGTGCTATAAAAAATATCAAGGGGGAATATATCATAGCCATCGGTACGGACAATGGACTTTTAATAAAACCTGATGACCATGTGGGTATGTCAAAGTATTTTCAGATATGGAGATACTCTGAGGGAAGATTGGAACTTATTGAAACGAGAGAGAACGCAAAATACAAGGAGAATGAAGAACGTATACACGGTGACCCGGGGAAGGCTGAAGCCACTGCCTCTGCACTGAAAGGGGTTAATGTACTGGTAGGTAAGATTATAGGACCCAACATTGAAAGACTGAAGCACAGGTTCGTACCTGTGATTATAAGGCAACAGGAAATCAAAGAGGCGGTGGAAATAATCAAGGATAATATTAACGAGATAGTTGAGGAGCAAGAGAAAGAAGAAAGAATGGGGCTGATATTAAGTTAATCTGAGGAGGTTAAATAAAATGCCAAGAAAAACAAATATACTTCATATTATCACGCACGATACAGGCAGGCACCTCGGGTGTTACGGAGCGGATGTTAAGACCCCGGCTGCAAATAAACTGGCAAAAGAGGGGGTGCAGTTCACCAACTATTTCTGTACAGCCCCACAGTGCAGTCCGAGCAGGACAAGTATGTTCTCAGGTCTTATGCCGCATAACAACGGTATGATAGGACTTGCACACAGGGGCTTTTCACTTAATGTAAATGTCAGGTACCTTCCCAAAATTCTCTCTGAAAACGGCTATGCCACACACCTGTTCGGACACCAGCATGAGTGCATGGGGGATGACCACCTCAGGATATGGGACCTTCTGGGTTATCAGAAACATACATCACCGGATAACTTTTCCTCTCAGAGGGTATTCCCGCTCCTGAATGACTTTTTGAGGTCCGGACCCCCACAGCCATTTTTTATCTCAACAGGTGTTACAGAGACACACAGACCCTTCCCTGTGGTGGAAAATCCTGAACAGGGACTGAAAACTCCACATTTTCTACCTGATGCACAGGAAACGAGAAAAGACACAGCAGGACTTAACATCCTCATTGAAAGGGTGGATAACTACTTAGAAGAAATCTTGCTCACACTTGAGAAAACAGGCCTTTCCAAGAACACACTGGTAATCTTCACCACAGACCACGGTACCGCTTTTCCCGGTGCAAAAGCCACGCTCCTTGACCCCGGAACTGGGATACTGTTGCTTATGAGAGGCCCTGGGTTCAGAGGCGGGAAGAAGATAGATTCACTTCTTTCCAACTTAGACCTGACCCCCACCATCCTTGAATACCTCGGGGTGAAAATACCTGAGGAGATGCAGGGTGTCAGTTTTTTGCCCGTGGTTAAGAGAAAAACAAAAAAGACAAGAGAAGAGATATATACAGAACTTACCTACCATGCCGCATACGACCCCATGAGGGGCATCAGGACTGAAAGATATAAATACATAAGGTCTTTTGAGACAAGGCCTTTTTATTTTCCCCCAAACGTGGATGCAGGATTTACCAAGGAACTGGCAAGAGAATCTGGCTACTTTGAGAGGATAAGGCCCTTTGAATTTTTGTTTGACCTGAAGAGTGACCCACTGGAGAGGGAAAACATGATTGACTCTCCACAATACAAGAATATAGCCACCAGACTGAAGAAAAAACTTGCCAGATGGATGGAAAAAACAGATGACCCGCTCTTGAAGGGACCTGTGCCTTTGCCTGAAGGTGCTGTGGTTACACCTCCCTGGGCATATGAAGCCACTAAACTCTGGACGGATGAAGGAATATGACCAAAATGGAAAAATATAAGGTAAGGTGGTACCCGTTTACTAAACACTTAGGTTCAGATTCTTGCTGGTCTCTTTCTGTAGGACCGGATGGCAGGATATACGCCGCATCCTGCTGCGAAACCAAGGCTGGCGGTATCGTGAAGGTTGTGAGGTACAATGAGGTAACAGATACAGTAGATTATCTCTTTGACATGGACAAAATGGCTGATGACCCATGGGATTCAGGGAGAGCAACGCAATGCAAGATTCACTACAGTTTTGCACCTTCACTATCTGATGGAATTCTCTATATGGCAACCCATCTGTCCGCTCCACCCGTGGGACTATCATCTTATTCCCCGTGGAACTACTGGCACGACGAAAAACGGTGCTTCCGTGGAAGTGCTCTGGTAGCATGGGACACAAAAAGGGACAGTGCCCTGTGGACAGATACATTAATCCCGAAAGAAGGATGCCGCTGTCTTTTGCATGACGAGGAGAGAAATCTTCTTTATGCTCTCGGATATCCGAGAGACCACTTTTATATCTATGACATTAAGAAGAAACGACTTAAGGATGTGGG